>JAURMS010000373.1 GCA_030830595.1 Gammaproteobacteria bacterium
CAGCCTGCTGCACCAGCTGCGTGCGACGCTGTGCCCCGGGGCCGAAGGCAGGCGGCGCACTGCGGCGCTGCCTCTGGGCGATCACCGAGCGCACCGCACCAGCCAGCGCCCAGAGCACCAGCGGCAGTTCAGCCCCCTCCTGGCGCAGGCCCTGCACGATGCGCAGCGCCTGGGCAGCCTCCGCGGCAAGCGCGGCATCGCACAGTGCCGAGGCGTCGTACCGCGCTTGACCGACCACCAGTTCGATCAGTTCGTCGGCGTCCACTTCGCCCGGACCCCGCAGCAGCAGGATCTTCTCCAATTCCTGACCGGCGGCGAGCAGGTTGCCCTCCACCCGCTGCGCCAGCGCCTGCACGGCGCCTGCACTCAGCTTCAGCCCGGCAGCGGCTGCCCGGCCCCGGATCCAGCCGGGCAGCGCATCGGCCTCGATCGGCCAGAGGGCCAGCCATCGACCCTGGCGCTCCACCGCCTTGACCCAGGGGCTGGACTGCACGGCGCGCTCGAGGCGGGGGGCGAGGATCAACAGGACCGTGTCCGGCGGTGGATCTTCCACCAGCCTCGCGAGGGACTGGCCACCGCTCACTCCCAGGCGCGCACTGGCCAGGCGCAATTCCATCAGGCGACGGTCCGAAAATAGCGACAGGGATTGCCCCGACTCCAGGACCGGGCCCCAATCGGCCCGGGCATCCAGAAAGAACACCTCGCGATCGGTATAGCCCTCACGCCTGGCCGCAGCCCGGATCGCATCGGCGGCCTCCCCGACCAGCAGCGGCTCGTCACCGGACACCAGCCAGCAACCTTCAGGTGATCGCAGTTCCCGCTCGAGTTGCTCCGGCTTGAGTCGCATGCCGCCATTGTCCTCTGATCTGCTTGGCAGGGGAAACGCTCTGGGGCAGGATAGCAGGGCGATGTTTAGCTCTGGTTTCATTGCCCGGTTCAGGCGGAGCGGCCGACTCGCCGCTGCTGCGGCCTGTGCGCTGCTGCTCTGGTCCCAGCTGGCCGTCGCGCTGCACGACCACGCCGGCGACGGCGACCCCCATGGGCCCGGCGACCGGGCTCTGGCCTGCGATTTCTGCCTGGGTCACGGGCAGGCCGGGGCACCACCTCCCGCCGCGCCGCGCATTGGCCTGCAGGCCCCGACAGCCACCCTCCTCCCGGCCGAGCCGGCCGGTTCCTTAGTTCCTTCCACCCTCCCGAGCGCCCACGGGCCGCGCGGCCCGCCCACTTCCCTCTCAACATCCGCCTGAACTCGCCGCCTGAGCGCGGCACCGACGATTCGTTCGGAATCTTCGGCAATTGTTTTTGAGAGAGGACCATGCAACAGAACCCCCTGCTGGCGTCCGCGCTGGCCGCCGTTCTCATCCCACCCGGTACCGCCCTGGCCGAGGACCCGGATGTCCTGCGCGAGATCGTCATCACCGCCACTCCCGTCGCGGAGGGCCTGGCCACCACCAGCCAGGCGGTCGGCGTGCTGGCCGGCGACGAGCTCCTGCTCAAGCTCGAGCCCACGCTCGGCGAAACCGTGGCAGGCGAGCCCGGCGTCCACTCCACCTACTTTGGCCCCGGGTCTTCCCGGCCGGTGATTCGCGGCCTGGGGGGAGATCGGGTGCAGGTGCTGACCGACGGGCTGCCGACGCTGGACGTCTCCGGCCTGTCCGAAGACCACGCGATCGCCATCGACCCTGCCCTGTCCGAACAGGTTGAAATCATCCGCGGTCCCGCCACCCTGCTCTACGGGACCGGCGCCTCCGGTGGGATCGTCAACGTCGTGACCAACCGCCTGCATGACAGGCTCCCGGAGACTGCCACGGGCATGCTGGAACTGCGCGCCGACACTGCGCATGAAGAACGAGGCATGGCCGGAAGACTGGACTCACCGCTCGGCGCCTGGGCCCTGCACGTCGACGGCGCCTGGCGGGAAACCGATGACTACGACATCCCGGGCTCCGCCGGTGGGGTCCGTGGAAGGGTTCCGAATTCCTGGACGGATACCCGCTCCGGCGGCGTGGGTGCTACCCGTATCGGAGAGCAGTGGCTGGTCGGGGCTGCGGCCAGTCACCATGCCACCGAGTACGGCATCCCGGGCGGCGACGAGGCGATTTCGATCGACCTGCAGCAGGAGCGCTATGACTTCCTGCTGGGTCGCCGTAGTGACGCCCTCGACTGGCGCCTGGAGGCCGGCACCACCCGTTATCGGCATGCCGAACTGGAGCCCGAGGGTGACATCGGCACCCTGTACGATCTCGACGGCAGCGAGGTGAGGCTCGCCTTCCAGCACCGGGGCCCATTCGGACTGCAGGGCAGCAGTGGGCTGCAATGGCAGCAACTGGACCTGTTGGCGCGCGGCGAGGAGGCCTTCGTGCCCAATTCCCGCACTCGCACTCTCGGTGCCTTCCTGTTTCAGGAGCGCAGCTTCTCTCACTGGTCGCTCGAACTCGGGGCCAGGCTGGACCGGACCGAGGTGGACGGAGAGGGGCTCAAGGGATTCGCCGGCGAGGCCCTCAACCTGTCGATGGGGGTCCTGGTTCCCCTCGGGAGCGGGAGCACGCTGATCGGGCAGCTGGCCAGTATCGAGCGTCACCCCAGTGCAACCGAGCTCTACGCTGATGGGCCGCATGCCGCCACCGGCCAGTACGAGATCGGCAACGATGGCTTCGACAGCGAACGGGGCATCCACCTGGAGCTGGGCTGGCGCCTGCTGGAGGGGTCGACCACCCTGGAGTTGCGCGCGTTCTACACCGATTACGATCGCTACCTGTTTCTGGCCCCGACCGGCGAGGTCGAGGACGAGCTCCCGGTGTTCGAATTTCGCCAGCAGGGCGCGAGCTTCCACGGACTGGAGGCGCGACTGGACTGGCAACCCGGTGGGGGGCCCTGGTCGCTGGGCGTATTCGGCGACCTGGTGCGCGCACGCCTCGATGACGGCAGCAACCTGCCGAGGATCCCGCCGCTGCGCCTGGGGGGCGAACTGTCCTACCAGCGCGAGAGGCTGACTGCCGGGATCTCGGCGCGCCACCATCTCGAGCAGGATCACACGGCACCGGGCGAAACCCGGACCGCCGGTTTCACTCTGCTCGAGGCAGAACTGGCCTGGCGACCGGCGCGGCTGCCGGGAGATACCTTGCTGTTCCTGCGTGGCAGCAACCTGCTGGATGAGGTGGCGCGGGTTCACTCCTCCCCGCTGAAGGACCGGGTGCCGCTGCCCGGGCGCTCCGTCACCGCAGGCGTGCGACTGTCCTTTGGGCGTTGAGCGGTCTCAGCGCTCGTACCAGAAGCGACAGAAGCGTCGACTGCGCAGTAACCAGGGACACAGGGCAAACACCAGATGTGCGCGCAGGACACCCCAGGTCGAGTGACGGTCCATCTTGCGGGCGGAGGTGATCACCGGATGCGCATCGACCACCTGGAGGGGCAGGCGACCGTGGCGCCTGCCCCATCGCCTGAGCTTGAGGGCGAGGAACAGCTCCTCACCGGCGTAGACCTGCTCGGGAAACCCTCCCACGGTCAGGAAGGCTTCGCGACCCACCGCGATGAAGCTGCCTGCAAGCAGTCCGTGGCGTCGACCCGCCCAGTTGAAGAAACGCAGGAAGAGCCCGAGGACCCGCCCCACGTTACGGTCGAAGCAGATGGAGGCGCCCACCGCACAGGCCCGGCCCTGTTCCAGCCGCACCAGGGCCTCGGTCAGCAGCCCCCGGGTGATCTGCGTATCGGCGTCCACGAACACCAGGATGCGCCCGGTCGCGGCCGCAGCCCCGGCGTTGCGGGCTCGGGAAATCTGGTTACGCGGCTCGAAGACCACCCGCGCGCCGGCCGCCGCCGCGACCGCAGCCGTCCCGTCGGTGGAGTTGTTGTCGACCACGATGACCTCGCCCTCGCCCGGCAGGTCGCGACGGGCATCCGCGATCGCCTGAAGGGTGTCGGGCAGCCACTGTTCCTCGTTGTAGGCCGGCACGATGATGGAGTAGCGCATGCCGGGTAGCATAGCTGCCATGGATGAGGGCGCCATCGAGATCCGTCAGCTCCGGTTCGGCTGGAAGCCCGGCGAGTGCCTGCTGTCCATCGAAGCGTTCACGGTCGGCCGCGGCGAGCGGGTCTTCCTGCACGGCCCCAGCGGCAGCGGCAAGTCGAGCCTGCTCGGATTGGTCGGCGGAGTGCTCCTGCCCCAGGCCGGGGAGGTCCGCGTGCTGGGGCAAGCCTGGGGCGAGCTGCCCGCCTCCCGTCGCGACCGCTTCCGCGGTGATCACATCGGCTTCCTGTTCCAGCAGTTCAACCTGCTGCCCTACCTCGGCCTCCTCGATAACGTGCTGCTGCCGGTGCGCTACTCCCGGTTGCGCCGCCAGCGCTGCGAGGAGGCTCCCGCCATCGAGGCGAAACGCTTACTCGCGGCCCTCGGCCTGGAGGGCGAGGCCCTGCTCTCGCGGCCGGTGGCCGAGCTGTCCGTTGGGCAGCAGCAGCGGGTGGCCGCCGCCCGCGCCCTCCTTGGGCGACCAGAACTCGTGGTGGCCGACGAGCCCACCTCGGCCCTCGACGAGGAGGCCCGAGAGGCCTTCCTGTCGCTGCTGATGCAGCGCTGCCGGGACAGCGGCGCAGCACTGCTGTTCGTCAGCCACGACCGCAGACTGGCCGAGGGGTTCGATCGCGAGGTCGCGCTCTCGGCGCTCACTGCCGCGCCCGGGGGTGTGCAGTCATGAGGGCAGCCCTCGCACTGGCCTTGCACAGCGTCTGGAACCGGCGTGGGACGGCCCTGCTGACCGCCTGTTCCATTGCCCTCAGCGTGGCGCTCCTGTGGGGGGTGCTCCAGGTCCGCGAAGGCGCCAGAAACGGCTTTGCGGCCACGGTCTCCGGGGTCGACCTGATCGTCGGGCCGCGTACCGGACCCCTCAACCTGCTGCTCTATTCGATCTTCCACGCCGGCGAGCCGACCTCATCGGTCTCCCGGGCCAGTTTCGAGCTGGTGGCGCGTCATCCGGACGTTGCCTGGGCACTCCCACTCGCGCTTGGCGATTCACACCGGGGCTATCGGGTGCTGGGCACGACGCCGGAGTACTTCCTGCATTACCGCTATGGGCGGCGGCAGGCGCTGGTCCTGGCCGAGGGCCGGGCCTTCGCGGAACACGGCGAACTGGTGATCGGCGCCAGCGTGGCCCGCGCCCTCGGTTATCGGCCGGGCACCGAGGCGGTGCTGGCCCACGGCCTCGGCGAGGGCAGCTTCGCCGAACATGAGGACAGGTTTCGTGTGGTCGGGGTGCTGGCGCCCACCGGCACCCCCCTCGACCGGCTGATCCTGGCCGACCTCGACGACCTCGCTCACCTGCATGGCGCGACACAAAGCGCCAGCCTGACTGCCTTCCTGGTGGGCATGAAGGAGCGACCCACCCTGCTTACGATGCAGCGCGCGCTCAACGAATATCGGGGCGAGGCGCTGACCGCAATCATCCCGGGTGTCGCCCTCAACGACCTGTGGCGGTTGGTCGGCGTGGCTGACCGGGCCATGCTGGCCATTGCCCTGTGCGTGCTGCTGGCGGGCCTGATCGGCATGACCAGCACGCTGCTGGCCGCACTACAGGCGCGCCGGCGCGAACTGGCGATCCTGCGCTCGGTCGGTGCCAGGCCGCTGGATCTCCTGGGACTGCTGACGCTGGAGGCCGGTACGCTGTCCCTGGCAGGCGCCCTGATGGGTCTGCTCGGCGGGCGCTTGATCATCGCCTTGCTGGCCACACCGCTGGAGTCACGTCTGGGCCTCCTGCTGGAGCCGTCATTGCTCGATGCCACCAGTGCTGCGATCCTGTGCGGGGTGACCGCGGCAGGCCTGCTGGCCGGCCTGCTGCCGGGAGTCTCGGCCTACCGACGCTCGCTGGCCGACGGGCTTTCAATGAGGACCTGAATAGTGAAACGCCGGGGACTTGTCCTGCTGTTGGCTGGGTGGATGTTGGCAGCCGACGGCGCGCCGCGAACCCTGGACTGGGTCGAGCTGCTGCCCGAAGGTGCGCGCGCCACCTACGATCCGGCGCCGCCGGCACCGCTGCACGATTACCTGACCGGCGAGGCGTCAGGCCTGGCCGCCCAACAGGTGATGGACTTTGCGGTCAACGAGGCGCTGGATGGTGCCGAGGTCAAGCTGCCAGGATTCATCGTGCCCCTGGAACTGGACGAGGCCGGCAAGGTGACGGAATTCTTCCTGGTACCGTTCTTCGGGGCGTGCATCCACGTACCCCCCCCGCCACCCAACCAGCTGGTGCTGGTGACGATGGAACAGGGGCTCAGCCTCGACTCCATGTACACCGCCTATTCCATCACCGGCCGGATGTCGATCGTCCGCACCGCCACCAGCCTCGGCACCTCGGCCTACACGCTCGCCGGGACTGCAGCCGAGGAATACCGTTTCTGACCGGAGGCCACATCGCATGACCCGCAAGAAGCTCTACCCCGAACTCAAGCCCTATCGCAGCGGCCATCTCAAGGTCTCAGGCGGTCATCGCCTGTACTGGGAAGAATGCGGCAACCCGGAGGGCAAGCCGGCCGTGTTCGTCCACGGAGGCCCTGGCGCGGGCGCCGGTCCGGTCTCCCGTCGCTTCTTCGATCCCAGGCGCTATCGAATCGTGGTGTTCGACCAGCGCGGCTGCGGGCGCAGCAAGCCCCACGCCAGCCTGAAACTCAACACCACCTGGCACCTCGTCGCCGACATGGAAGCCCTGCGCACTCATCTCGGCATCGACCGGTGGCTGGTCTTCGGCGGTTCCTGGGGCTCCACGCTGTCGCTGGCCTATGCGCAATCCCACCCCGAACGGGTGAGCGAACTGGTCCTGCGCGGCATCTTCATGCTCAGGCGAGCCGAACTGCAGTGGTTTTACCAGGAAGGCGCGAGCGCCCTCTATCCGGATCGCTGGGAGGACTACCTCGCCCCGATCCCGAAACGCGAGCGCAAGGACCTGATCAAGGCCTATTACCGCCGCCTGACCGGTCGCAGCAGGAAGGCGGCGATCGAGGCCGCACGGGCCTGGGCCATCTGGGAGGGCTCGACCAGTTTCCTGCACCCCAACGAGGCCAATGCGCGCAGCTGGGGCGAGGACCGCTTCGCGCTGGCCGTCGCGAGGATCGAGTGTCATTACTTCGTGAACGGCGGCTTCCTCGACAGCGAAGACCAGCTGCTGCAGGACGTGCCCAGGATCCGCCACATCCCGGCAGTGATCGTGCAGGGTCGTTACGACGTGGTCTGCCCGATGATGACCGCCTGGGCACTGCATCGCGCCTGGCCGGAGGCCGATTTCAAGGTGGTGTCCGACGCCGGCCACTCGGCACTCGAGGCAGGCATCACCGATGAGCTGGTGAGGGCCACCGATCGCTTCGCCGGCAAAGGGTCCCTCGGCACTCGGCGACGTTGACCGCCAGCGCCCGGACATTGACCCACTCCATCGGACCCATGGTGTGAGCGGGGTGAGGGCCGATACCACGACGGAACAGGTCGAAGACGGAGACCTCGACCACGCGGTCAGTCTAGAGACATGGCCGGCAACGCAGACAGCCGGGCCGTGACCAGCACCATCAGCTCGCGGGCCAGGGCACGTCGAATATCCTCTTCTTCGTGCTGCATGGCCAGCACGGCCGTCTCGTCGTAAGCGTAGTCGCGGACCAGGGTCAGGACCTGGCGCGGCAGCACTTCCTGGCCCTCCACCTCGACTGAAAACTCGACGGTGTAAAACAGTTCGTATTCCTCGGGTGTATTGCGCGCCGAGATGGTCAGGACCTCGCGTTCCACCCGGTCGCGGTGCACCCGGATCACCGCCGTCGCCTCGGACCTGTCCTCCACCGCGGGCGTTCCGGCCAGGGCGAGGCCCTCCAGCAGGGCGGCATGGAAGGGCGTGTAGCGATCATCCGCCTCCACATACGGGCGCTCCAAGACGGCTGGCATCTGCCCAGCCCCGCGCAACTGGAATCCGCAACCGGCCAGCAAGCCCAGGGACAGCAGCACCAGCGGGAGGCAGCGACCCACTCAGATCACCACGTTGACCAGCCGGCCGGGCACGTAGACGAACTTGCGAACCGGCTTGTCACCGATGAAACGCGCCACCGCCTCATCAGCCAGGGCGGCCGCGCGGGCTTCTGCCTCACCCGAGCCCACGGGCAGCGACACCTTGCTCCTGAGCTTGCCGTTGACCTGCACAACGATCTCGACCGACTCCTGCTGCAGCGCCGCCTCGTCGGCAACGGGCCAGCGGGCATCGACCAGCAGCCCGGGATGTCCCAGCGCCTGCCACAAGGCCTGGGTCGCATGCGGCACCACCGGAGCGAGCATCAGGACCGCGAATTCGAGCGCCTCCTGGACGACGGCACGCCCCTGGCCGTTGGCGTCCTCGAGGCGGTTGACCGCATTGAGGAGTTCCATGACGGCAGCGATTGCGGTATTGAAGGTCCGCCGCCGACCCATGTCGTCGGTGACCTTGACCACCGCCTGGTGCGCGAGGCGCCGGAGGTCGCGCTGGGGCGGCGACAGGGCACCGGTGTCCATCAGCGGCACCGGGCCGCCGCTGAGATGGAGGTGGACCGCCTTCCAGAGACGCTTCATGAAGCGATAGGCGCCCTCCACGCCCTCGTCGGACCATTCGAGGGTCTGCTCGGGCGGTGCAGCGAACATCATGAACAGGCGGGGCGTGTCTGCGCCGTAGCGCTCGATCAGTGCCTGCGGGTCGACGCCGTTGTGCAGGCTCTTGGACATCTTGGCCATGCCACCGTGAGTCACCGGCGCCCCATCCGCCTTGAGCACCGTGCCCACCCGCGCGCCACGCTCGTCGGTGACGGGTGAGCAATCGGAGGGATTGAAATACTGCCGGCGGCCACCTTCTCCCTCGCGATAGCAGACCTCGTTCAGCACCATGCCCTGCGTGAGCAGGTTGGCGAACGGCTCATCCAGCGTGGTCAGGCCGCCATCACGCATCACGCGGGTCCAGAACCGCGAGTACAGCAGGTGCAGGATGGCGTGCTCGATGCCACCGATGTACTGATCCACTGGCATCCAGTAGGCGGCACGCTGATCCACCATCGACTCGCTACTGTCGTGGCTCGCGTAACGGAAGAAATACCAGGACGAGTCCACGAAAGTGTCCATGGTGTCGGTCTCGCGCCGCGCCGGCTGGCCGCAACGTGGACAAACGCAGGCAAGGAAGTCTGCCCTTTTCGCCAGCGGGTTGCCCGATCCGTCCGGAACCAGGTCGTCCGGCAGGATCACCGGCAATTGGTCGTCCGGCACCGGGACGTCACCGCAATCGCCACAATGGATGATGGGGATCGGACAGCCCCAATAGCGCTGCCGCGAAATACCCCAGTCGCGCAAGCGCCAGTTGACCTGCTTACGACCCAGTCCCTGCGCCTCGAGGTCGGCTGCAATCGCGTCCACCGCCTCCTGATAGCCCATGCCGTCGTAGCGGCCGCTGTGGATGCAGCGCCCGTGTTCCTGGTACCAGGCGTCCCAGGCAGCGGCGGAATAGGCCCGGCCCTCGACGTCAATCACCTGGCGGATCGGCAGGCCGTATTTCAGTGCGAAGGCGAAATCTCGCTCATCGTGCGCCGGTACGCCCATGACGGCGCCCTCGCCGTAACCCATCAACACGTAGTTGCCCACCCACACCGGCACCGCGTCGCCGGTCAGTGGATGGCGCACGAACAGGCCCGTGTCGACGCCGCGCTTGTCGAGGGTGGCCACGTCGGCTTCCATGACCGATCCCCGGCGACACTCTTCCACGAAGGCGCGGACGGCCGGCCGGGTGGCGGCCGCCAGTTCGGCCAGCGGATGTTCGGCAGCCACGGCAACGAAGGTGGCCCCCATCAGGGTGTCGGCCCGGGTGGTGAACACGCGCAGCTCACCGACACGGCCCTCCACTTCATAGGGGAAGGCGATGTTGACGCCCTCGCTGCGGCCAATCCAGTTGGCCTGCATGACCCGAACGCGCTCGGGCCAGCCCGTGAGCCCATCAAGCGCTCCCAGAAGTTCCTCGGCATAGCGGGTAATGGCCAGGTAATACATCGGAATTTCGCGCTTCTCGATGAGCGCGCCGGTCCGCCAGCCACGACCATCGATGACCTGCTCGTTGGCCAGCACGGTCTGGTCGACCGGGTCCCAGTTGACCACCCCGGTCTTCTTGTAGGCGATCCCCTGCTCCAGCATCCGCAGGAACAGCCATTGATTCCAGCGGTAATACTCTGGACTGCAGGTGGCCAGCTCGCGCGACCAGTCGATGGCAAAACCCAAGGACTTGAGCTGCTGACGCATGTAGCCGATGTTGTCCCAGGTCCAGCGCGC
>JAURMS010000374.1 GCA_030830595.1 Gammaproteobacteria bacterium
ATGCTCTTTGGCAAGTTGGGTTGGCGAGGAAAGCGAGAGAAGAGAGAGTTTCTTGAGTGAGAATCAGGTCAAGTTACATAGGGTGTACGTGAGGATGCCTAGGCACCAAGAGCCGAAGAAGGACGTGGTTTAGCTGCGATAAGCCTCGGGTAGCTGCAAGCGAGCATTGATCCGGGGATTTCCGAGATTCGGAAACGACATGAAGTATTCCTTCATGAGCTGTACATGAATCCATAGTGTGCAGCGGGAAACGCAGGGAACTGACCCATCTCAGTACCTGCAGGAAGAGAAAGAGACATCGACCCCCCCAGTAGCGGCGAGCGAAAAGGGGTCAGCCCAAACCGTGTGTATGTCAAGCCCGTGAGCGTTGTACATGCGGTGTTGTGGGAGCCAGGCCTGTGATTACGGTCACAGGGCAGAGTTACCAATCTGACGTTTAGTCGAGTGATCTGGAAAGGTCAGCCAAAGAGGGTGACAGCCCCGTAGGCGAAAGACGATCAGACTCTGTAATGGATTTCCCGAGTAGCGCCCGACCCGTGAAACCGGGCGTGAATCCGCGCGGCCCACCGCGCAAGGCTAAGTACTACTTGGTGACCGATAGCGAATAGTAGCGCGAGCGAAAGGTGAAAAGAACCCCTGTTAGGGGAGTGAAATAGAATCTGAAACCGTATACCTACCAGCGGTCGGAGCCCCATTTAGGGGGTGACGGCGTGCCTTTTGCATAATGACCCGGCGAGTTAGCGTACGGAGCAAGGTTAAGGGTTTTTGGCCCGTAGCCGAAGCGAAAGCGAGTGCGAAATGTGCGATTTAAGTTTCGTGCGCTAGACCCGAAATCAGGTGATCTAACCATGGGCAGGATGAAGCGGATGTAACAGTCCGTGGAGGTCCGAACCGGTGAATGTTGAAAAATTCTCGGATGACCTGTGGTTAGGGATAAAAGGTCAATCAAACCTGGAGATAGCTGGTTCTCCCCGAAATAGCTTTAGGGCTAGCCTCAAGAGATTGCTTGCAGGGGTAGAGCGACGGTTCAGGTTGGAGGGGTGCATAACCTACTCCGCCCAGACAAACTCCGAATACTGCAAGTCATATCTTGGGAGTCAGACTATGGGGGATAAGCTCCGTGGTCAAAAGGGAAACAGCCCAGATTGGCGGCTAAGGCCCCAAATTCATGCTAAGTGTAGATAAGGAAGTGGAGTTGCCTAGACAGCTAGGATGTTGGCTTAGAAGCAGCCATCATTTAAAAAGTGCGTAATAGCTTACTAGTCGAGCAACTCTGCGCCGAAAATTAACGGGACTAAGCATGAAGCCGAAGCCCCAGACTGCAAGAACGCGTTGTTCTTGCATTGGTAGGGGAGCGTTGTACACACGGCTGAAGGGAGACGGTAACGACTCCTGGACGTCGTACAAGTGATTCTGCCGGGATGAGTAGCGATAAAGAAGGTTAGAATCCTTCTCGCCGTAAGCCTAAGGATTCCTGGGCAAGGCCATTCCGCCCAGGGTTAGTCGGACCCTAAGACGAGGCCGAAAGGCGTAGTCGATGGAAAGCAGGTCAACATTCCTGCACCACTGCAATCGTTGAATGAGGAGTGACGGCGGGTAGATAGTTGTCCGGAGATTAGATGTTCCGGTTCTTGGCGTAGGTATGGTGGATAGGAAAATCCGTCCACGTAAGTACCCAACCGAGAGGAGCCCTTGAGGCGAACCAACTTGAAGTCCGTCCAAGAAAAACTTCGCAGGAGAGAAGCGGTGTCCGTACCAAATCTGACACAGGAGGGCGAGGCGAATAGCCTCAGGCGCTCGAGAGAACCCTCGTAAAGGAACTCGGCAAATTAGCCCCGTAAGTTAGCGATAAGGGGTGCTCCTGGCGCAAGTCGGGAGCCACAGGAAAGCGACAGCTGCGACTGTTTAGCAAAAACACAGGTCTCTGCAAAGCCCCCAAAGGCGCAGTATAGAGACTGACGCTTGCCCGCTGTTGGAACGTTAAGGTGACTGGTCAGCCGCAAGGCGAAGCTGGGAGCCGAAGCGCCAATGAAGGGCGGCCGTAACTATGACGGTCCTAAGGTAGCGAAATTCCTTGTCGGGTAAGTTCCGACCCGCACGAATAGCGTAACGACAGCTGTACTGTCTCTACGAGGGACTCGGCGAAATTGTAGTTGTGGTGAAGATGCCACATACCCGCACCAAGACGGAAAGACCCCGTGAACCTTTACTGCAACCTAATACTGGCTCTAGGTATGGCATGTGTAGCATAGGTGGGAGGCGTTTAAGCTGGGGGCGCTAGCTCTCAGATAGCCATCAGTGAAATACCACTCTTGCCATATTTGGATTCTAACCTGCGACCGTAATCCGGCGTGGGGACAGTGTTAGGCGGGCAGTTTGACTGGGGCGGTCTCCTCCAAAACAGTAACGGAGGAGTGCAAAGGTACCCTCAATGCGGTTGGCAATCGCATGAAGAGCGTAAAAGTATAAGGGTGCTTGACTGCGAGACACATAGGTCGAGCAGGTACGAAAGTAGGCTTTAGTGATCCGGTGGTCCCGTGTGGAAGGGCCATCGCTCATCAGATAAAAGGTACTCCGGGGATAACAGGCTTATCGCTTCCGAGCGTCCATAGCGGCGAAGCGGTTTGGCACCTCGATGTCGGCTCATCGCATCCTGGGGCTGAAGGCGGTCCCAAGGGTTGGTCTGTTCGCCCATTAAAGCGGTACGTGAGCTGGGTTCAGACCGTCGTGAGACAGGTCGGTCCCTATCTGGTGTGGGCGCAGGATGACTGCGGAGACTCCTTCCTAGTACGAGAGGATTGGAAGGAACGAACCTCTGGTGTGCCTGTTGTCGCTCTAGCGGCAGCGCAGGATAGCTATGTTCGGAACGGATAAGCGCTGAAAGCATCTAAGCGCGAAGCCAACTCCAAGACGGGTCATCCCCATGAGACACCTGGGAGACCACCAGGTTGATAGGTCGGCGGTGTACGTGCAGTGATGCACTCAGCCAACCGATACTAACCAGTCCATCGACTTGACCTCACTCTCACTCAGAACCTCCTCTTCTCTCCTTTCCTCGCCAACCCAGCATCGCCTTCAAAGCGACTCCCGGTGCCCATAGCAGGCTGGAAATACCCGTTCCCATTCCGAACACGGCCGTCAAGCAGCCTGCGCCGATGATAGTGCTCACGCGCGAAAGTAGGTCAGCGCCGGGTCATAACTCCTCTCTCACGAGAGACACCACGGCAGCCCAAAAGGCTGCCGTCGTCGTTTCCTGACCGCCCACCCGGATTGGATGGGGCTTCCAGACTCATGATTGCAGAGCCCGCGGTCGCTCCAGCACCGCTCAGGGCTCGCTGATCCACGTCTGCCACTGCTGCCCGGAGACTCAACCTCCGCGCCGGTGCTCGCCAACCGTACTGCGCCTCCGGGCTGGCAGGCCATGCCCGCAGGAAGATATGCCTGCGCCAGATCCGCGGAATCGGGCTCGAGGCCTCAAGTCGGCCATGGCATCGGGCCGATGGATCCCCTGTTTGTTTTTGCGCGCGGCCTCCGTCCGTGGGGCTGAGTGGTGCTAGTTTCTCGCTGCGTCTGGCTTCCCTTCCAGGGGCCCGCGCGGTGCAGGAGGTATCCAGTGAAGTTCCAAAAGGTCCTGTGCGCCAACCGTGGTGAGATCGCGATCCGCGTCTTCCGTGCCTGCACGGAACTCGGAATCCGCACGGTGGCGATCTTCAGTGAGGAAGACGCAACCAACCAGCACCGTTACAAGGCCGACGAGGCCTACATGGTGGGCAAGGGCAAACCGCCCGTGGCCGCCTACCTGGGCATCGACGAGATCCTCGAGGTCGCAAAGCGCGCCAAGGTGGACGCCATCCATCCTGGCTATGGATTCCTGTCGGAGAACCCTGAGTTCGCGGAACGGTGCCGTGCGGCAGGCATCGCCTTCCTCGGACCCAGCGCCCGCACCATCCGGTTCCTCGGCGACAAGGTCTCGGCGCGCCAGGAAGCGCAAAAACTGGGTATCCCCACGGTGCCCGGCATCGAACTGCCCGACGACGAGCCGGCGGCCCTGGCCGCGGCAAGCGCCTTCTTCCGCAAGCACGGCACGACGATCCTGAAGGCTGCGCACGGCGGCGGTGGCCGCGGCATGCGCGTGGTCGACAGCGAGGCCGGGATGCAGGTGGCGCTCCGTCAGGCGCGCAGCGAGTCGCTGTCTGCCTTCGGCAGCGCCGTCATCTTCCTCGAGAAGTACCTGCCGAAGGTGCGCCACATCGAAGTGCAGGTCCTCGGCGACCTCCACGGCAACCTCGTCCACCTGTATGAGCGCGACTGCTCCGTGCAGCGCCGCCACCAGAAGGTGGTGGAGATCGCACCGGCCCCAAACCTCGGCCAGCGCGTGCGCGATGCGCTGCTCGCAGACTCCATCCGGCTGGCGAAGCATGCGGGTTACCACAGCGCCGGTACCTTCGAGTACCTCGTCAGCGGCGACGACCACTACTTCATCGAGGTGAATCCACGCCTGCAGGTCGAACACACGGTCACCGAGCAGGTGACCGGCATCGACATCGTGCAGGCCCAGATCCACATCGAGCAGGGCTGCGAACTCGGCAGCGAAGAGGTCGGCATCTCGTCCCAGGCAGACGTGCAGACCCGCGGCACCGCCATCCAGTGCCGCATCACCACCGAGGACCCCGCCCATGACTTCCTGCCGGACACCGGGACCATCCTTGCCTACCGCGCGCCCGGTGGCTTCGGGCTGCGTCTCGACGGTGGCGACGGTCTTGCCGGCACCGTGGTCTCGGGTCACTACGACAGCCTGCTGGTGAAGTGCATCACGTGGGGACCCGACTTGCAGCGGGCCGCAGCCAAGGGCCTGCGCGCGCTGCGCGAGTTCCGCATCCGCGGCCTCAAGACCAACCTGCCGTTCCTCCAGAACGTGCTGTCGCACGCGCGCTTCCTGCGCGGTGACACGTGGACACGATTCATCGACGACTCGCCCGAGCTCTTCGACTTTCCACGCAGCCGTGACCGCGCATCGCGCCTGCTCACCCACCTCACCGAGGTGGTGGTGAACGGTCACCCGACGATTCGCAGGGAACAGCGCCGCAAGCCCAGTGGGTTCGTGACGCCCCCGATCCCCAGGGTGCCTGCCGCCCGGCCGCCGGACGGCACCGCCCAGATCCTCGCCCGCCACGGGGCCGCCGGGCTCGTCGACTGGATTCGGAGGCAGGAGAAACCCCTGCTCACCGACACGACCATGCGCGACGCGCACCAATCGCTGCTCGCCACCCGCGTGCGCACGCGCGACATGCTCGCGATCGCCCATGCGACGGCCCACCTAGGGCACCAGCTGTTCAGCATGGAGACCTGGGGCGGCGCGACCTTCGACGTGGCCTACCGGTTCCTCAACGAGGATCCATGGGAACGGCTCGTCCAGATCAAGAAGGCGATGCCCAACCTGCTGCAGCAGATGCTGCTGCGCGGCGCCAACGCCGTGGGATACACGAGCTACCCCGACAACGTCGTGGAGGCGTTCATCGACGAGGCCGCCCAGGCAGGCATCGACGTGTTCCGCGTGTTCGACAGCCTCAACGACCTGGAGTCGATGGCTGTGTCCGTCAGGCGCATCCTGCAAACCGGCAAGGTTGCCGAAGTGGCCATGTGCTACACGGGCGACGTCGACAACCCGCGCCGCACGAAGTACTCGATCGACTACTACGTCGACCTGGCAAAGCGCATCGAGGACATGGGCGCGCACATCCTGTGCGTGAAGGACATGGCCGGCCTGCTCCGTCCGCAGGCGGCACGCATGCTGATCTCGCGGTTGCGCGAGGTCACCGACCTCCCGATCCACCTGCACACGCACGACACGTCTGGCAACGGCATTGCCACGTACATGGCGGCCATCGAGTCCGGAGTGCACATCGTCGACGTGGCACTCGCGCCGATGGCAGGCCTCACGAGCCAGCCCTCCATCAACTCACTGATCGCCGCGCTACGTGGTTCGCGCCACGAGACCGGGCTCACCAACAAGTCGCTGCAGCCCTTGTGCGACTACTGGGAAGAGGTGCGCGACCTCTACAGCCCCTTCGAGTGCGGGCTGAAGAGCTCGACATCCGAGGTCTACTTCCACGAGATCCCGGGTGGCCAGTACAGCAACCTGCGTCCGCAGGCGGCATCGCTCGGCCTGCTCGAGCGCTGGGCCGACGTGCGCTATGCCTTTGCTGTCGTCAACCAACTGGTGGGTGACATCCCCAAGGTCACGCCCTCGTCGAAGATGGTGGGTGACTTCGCCATCTTCCTGGTTCAGAACGACCTGCTGCGCACGCGCGAACGGTTCGAGGAATCGGTGGCTGCCACGCGCCATGAAGTGCTGTCGCGCGCCGCGCGCCTCGACTTCCCGCTGAGCATCGTGCAGTACTTCCGCGGCGAACTCGGCCGCCCGCCGGGCGGGTTCCCGGAAGACCTGCGATCTGCAGTGCTCAAGGGCCTGTCGGTGGTGCAGGGCCTGCCGGGGCAGGGCCTCGCCCCCTACGACTTCGAGGCGGCGACCGCCAAGCTCGAGGCCCGCCTCGGCCGCACCCCATCCCACCGCGAGGTCGTGAGCCACGCGCTCTACCCCCGCGTCCTCGACGACCACTTTGCCTTCGAGCAGCGCTGCGGCGACGTCTCGCTGCTCCCGACCTCGGCCTACTTCTACGGGCTGGAGCCGGGCCAGGAAGTGTGGGTCGAGATCGAGCCCGGCAAGACCCTGCTGATCTCGCTGGAGGCCATCGGCGATGCCGACGAAGAAGGCAACGTCACGGCCTACTACAAGCTCAACGGTCAGGCGCGGCAGGTCACGATCCTCGATCGTGCCAAGGTGCCGGAGGGCGAGGCCCGTAGGCGTGCCGACGCGGCCAAGCCCGGCGCGGTGGGCGCGCCGATGCCAGGCAAGGTCATCGCCATCCACTGCAAGGAGAACGCCGTGGTCAAGGCCGGGGAGCCGCTCCTGGCCCTCGAGGCCATGAAGATGGAGACCATGGTGCGCGCTCCGGTGAGCGGGACCGTGCGCGAGATCTGCACCGACCTCAAGGTTGCGGTGAAGGCGCAGGACCTGCTCGTGGTGATCGACCCGCAGCCCTGAGCGCGCAGGCGGGCACCCGCCGCGGTTCAGGCCTCGGGCTGCGGACGATCCGACGGGTCGGCAAGGCTCGCACCCTCTGCCAGCAGCCGGCCCAGCAGCGCGGGAGATGCCTGGATCTCCATCAGGCAGCCGGCCTCGGTGAAGAACTCGCTGAGCACCGTGGCCTTGGCACGGATCTCGGCGCGCAGGCCGCCGGCGCGATGGGGCAGGAGGATCTCGACCCGGTTCTCGACCGAGGCGAGGTGTTCCTGCATGGAGGCCAGCAACTGCTCGATGCCCTCGCCGCTGTGCACCGACACGGCCACGGCGCGTGGATCCATCTGGTAGATGCCGTGCAGCATGCTGCGGTCTTTCACCAGGTCGAGCTTGTTGACCACGGTGAGTCGCGGCAGGTCGCCGGAGCCGAGCTGGTCGAGCACCTCGTGCACGGTGCGCAGCTGCTCGGTCGCCTCGGGGCTGGATCCGTCCACGAGCACGAGCAGCAGGTCCGCATTGAGCGCCTCCTGCAGCGTGGCATGAAAGCTCGCCACCAGCTGGTGTGGCAGCTTGCGGATGAACCCGACCGTGTCGGTGAGCAGGATGGTCCTGCCGCCGCTGAGGCGCCACGGGCGCGTGCGCGTGTCGAGCGTCGAGAACAGCTTGTTCTCCGCAAGCACGCCGGCGCTGGTGAGCCGGTTCATCATCGAGGACTTGCCGGCATTCGTGTAGCCCACCAGCGCCACGGTGAAGAGGTCCGGGCGCGCAGACACTTCGCGTTCCTTGTGCGCCTCGATCCGCTTGAGGTCCTTGGTGATCGACGAGATGCGCTGTCGCAGCAGGTGGCGGTCCACGTCGATCTGCTTCTCGCCGGCACCGCCGCGCACGCCGATGCCGCCGCGCTGGCGCTCGAGATGTGACCACTTGCGCTTGAGTCGAGGCATCTCGTACTCGAGGGCTGCAAGTTCCACCTGGAGCTTCGCCTGAGGTGTCCGCGCATGCATCGAGAAGATCTGCAGGATGAGCTCGCTGCGGTCGATGACCGGGACGTCGACTGCTTCCTCGATGTTGCGCGCCTGGTTGGGCGTGAGCGAGTCGTCGCAGATCACGGCGCTGCAGCGCGCGAGCTTCACCACGTCGGCGAGCTCGTCGAGCTTGCCGGTACCCATGTACGAGTGCGGGTCCGGCTGGCGGCGGTGCTGCACCATGCAGCCAGCAACCTGGAACTCCGCGGTGCCCGCGAGCAACTGCAGTTCGTGCAGGGCCTCAGCCGCCGTCCGCGGGTCGCCCGCGGGCACGATGCCGAACAGCACGGCTTCGTTGGTTGCAATCCGTCGGGGGGATGAAGTGGAGTTCGGGCTCAAGGTGCTGCAGACAGCCTAGCGGCCGGGGGCGGCGACCGAGAGGGGGCCTTGGTCCAAGGCAATCGTCCCGTCCGCAGCACGCTTCAGGAGGATCCTGCGCCGCCACGTGCGGTCATCGGCAGTCGGGTGGTCGGTGCGGAAGTGGGTGCCACGCGACTCCGTGCGCCGCAGGCTCGACTCCGTGACGAGTGCGGCCACGGTGAGCATGTTGGCGAGCTCGAACGCCCTGCGATCCGGGAGTGGCGCCCGCATCAGGTAGTGGTGCCAGAAGGCGATGCGAGACCGCGCATCGTCGAGGCCGGCTGCATCGC
>JAURMS010000050.1 GCA_030830595.1 Gammaproteobacteria bacterium
CGTCCAGCACCGCCTTGCCATCCGCCGCCGACTCCAGCGCCACCAGGCCCTCCGACAGCGCCGACAGCTGGGTCTCCGCCTCCTCGGCAAACAACTCAAGCAGCGAGGCGTCGATGGGCTCGGTCATCGGCAGACCTCCTTGAGCCCATGGAAGACGAGGGCCTCCTCCAGCAGGCCCACGTCACCGCGGCTGCCGCTGAAGACGAACTCCGTGAAGCCCGCCGCGCCCTCCTCGACCGTCGCCGGCGGCCTGCGGAGCTGGCCGCCGGTAACCCGCCGGATGCCCTCGACCTCGTCGACCAGGAATGCCCAGGCATCGCCCTCGCGCTCGATGACCAGCATCCGCTCCCAGGCGCGGTCCTGTTTGCCTGCCGGCGGAGCGCTGCCAAGCAGCCGCGCCAGATCCACGCAGGGCAGCACCTCCCCTCGCAGGTTTACCAGGCCGCGCAGGCGCGGATCATCACGGTGCGGCAGTCGCCGGATCGGTAATGGGTCGGCGACCTCCCTGACCGCGGCAGTCGGCAGGGCCAGCCACTCGCTGCCGAGCCGGAATACCATCAGCGAGCGCAGCGACTCCCGCTCCGTCGCCGAATCCTTGCGCGCGACCCGTTCGCGCCACTCGCCCAGATAGCCCGCCGGAGCGGGCTGCTCAAGCAGGCTGCGGCCGGTGCTGGCGTAGGTCTCGCAGTTCCGGCAATGCACGTGCTGAACCAGCAGCGGGCAGCTGCGATCCCCCCAGATACCGATCCGATCGAAACAGGGTGCAGCCGTATCAGTCACCGGATGTCCTCCCGATCGCGCAGGCCCTGCCGCATGCGGGCTGCCCGCGCGGTGTCGCCGTCAGCCTCGAGCAGCAGCGAGAGTTGCTCGCGACTGGGGCCGTGCGACGGTTCCAGGTAAAGCGCCCGTTGGTAGGCGCGGCGCGCCTCGGCAGGGTGACCGAGGGCCGAATGCAGCAGGCCGACCAGGTATTCGTGCTCGGCCACGCCCGGCTGCAGGACGCGCAGGGATTCGGCCAGCTCCAGCGCCTCACGATAGCGGCCCGCATCTGCCAGGGCTTGCGCCTCGCTCGCTCCGGCCTGCCGCAGGGATGAGGCAACGCCAGCAGCACTGCGTGGCCTGACCGGTAATCCGGCCCGACGCAAAGGGCCGCCTGCGGCCCTGACCGGCGCAGGCCGTATGGGGCCCGCAACGCCGGCCGGTGCCTGACGCAGGAAGGCAAAGCAGGCGCCATCCTTGACCGGCGACAAGGGCAATGACTGCGCCAGCGATGCCTCGGCATGCCCAAGAATCAGCGCGCCGTCCGGCGTGAGACCCTGAAGGATCTCGGCGAGCAGCCGGCTACGCGTCGGTGCATCGAGGTAGATGAGCAGGTTGCGGCAGAAGATTGCATCGTAGGGGGCACCACGTGCCACCCTCCCGGCCTCGGCGAGGTTGGCGCACTGGAAACGCACCGCAGACTGGCAAGCTTGGTCCAGCTGAAAACCGCCGTCCGGCAACCCGACGAAGTAACGCGATTTCAGCTCATCCGGTAAGGCGCGCAGCGCGCGAGGCGAGTAGCGGGCGGCCCTGGCCAGTCCCAGGCCGCGCAGGCTCAGGTCCAGGCCGTCGACATGGATGGCAGAGGCCTTGACCCCGATGCGCAATGCAGCGAGCACGATCGAGTAGGCCTCCTCGCCATTGGCGCAAGGCGCACTCAGCACCCGAAGTGTGCCGCGAGCAGGCCATCCCTGCTCCCGCAGCCATCCGGAGAACCACTCGAAAGGTCGCACGTCCCGCCAGAACCAGCTCTCACGAACCAGCAGTTCCTCGACCAGCTCCCGCTGCTCGCTCGTATCGTCGCGCAACCTCGACAGGAACGCTTCCGGCTGCAGCTCGAGCGCCTTGCCCCGCCGGCTCACGGCTGCTTCCAGCAGGCTGTCGGTGCAGACCTCCGGCGAGAGCCCCGCGACTGAGCACAACCGTCGCGCCTCCACCAGCAGCGCCGCCATGGTCATGACCCGCCGCCCGGGAACAGGGCGTCCCGCAATTCTCGGCTGAGCAGCCGATCAAGCTCGACGACCTGCACCAGCCGCTCCCCCTCGCCGACCACCTTGCCCAGGTAGGGCGCATCGGGCGTGGCGATGCCCGGATCGACGAGTGCCTCGGCCGCCACTTCTCGGGCGTCGGTGGCTTCCTCGACCAAGAGCCCAATGCGCGATCCCGGTGGGCCGGCACGGTAGTTCGCCACCACGATGCGGGTACTGAGCCGCTGGGCCGCAGGTTTGCCAGTCGCCATCAGCGTCAGGTCGATCACGGGGATGGTGCGTTCACGGTGTGCCAGCAGTCCGGCACACCCGGCAGGCGCCCCACGCTGCGGCCGGAGGGGCACCGCCGGCAGGACCTCGACCAGCGAGCGGGCATCCAGCCCGTAACGCTCGGCACCGATCCTGAACAGCACCAGGAGCATGCGTGGCTCTAGCGGGTCCTGAAGCGGGCGATTTCCGTCTTCAGGTCCTCCACCGCGGCCAGCAACTGCGCGGAGGCGGTCCGGGTGGCCTGCGAGGACTCGCCCGACAGCAGCGCGATGTCGCGCAACTGCAGCATCGCGTCGTTGATCTGTCCGGCCCCGGCCGCCTGTGCCTCCATGCCGCGATGGGCGGCATCGAAACGCGGCTTGAGCGATTCCACACCCTCGATGACGGTGCCCAACTGGGTACTGAGGGCAGTGACCTCGCGCACGCCATCACGCACCCTGGCGGTGAAACGGGACATTTCCGCAACGCCGGAGGACACCGATTCCTGGACCTCTCCCACCAGCCGCCCGATGTCGAGGGTGGCGACCGCGGCCTGGTCGGCCAGCCGCCGGATCTCGCGCGAGACCACGGCGAAGCCCGCTCCATACTCGCCCGCCTTCTCGGCCTCAATGGCGGCGTTCAGGGAGAGCAGGTTGGTCTGATCCGCGACCTTGGTGATGGTCGTGACCACGGTGCCGATGCTTTCGGCTCGCTGGGCCATGACCTCGAGGCGTTCCGCGATGGAACTGGTCGCTGCCAGCAAGCCCTGCATGGTCTCCTGCAGGCTGTCGAGGTCGGTGCGCCCCGCGGCTGCCACCTCCGCAGTGGTCCCCGAGGAGGCAGACACTTCGCGCATCACGCCCAGCAGTTCCTGAGCCGTCGCGGAGATCTCGCTGGTGGAGGCCGCAATCTCGCTGGTCGAGGCCCCGATGTCGTTGTTGATCTGCTCCTGCTTGCGCGAGGCGGCGGTGATCTCGTTGGCGGTCGACAGCAGCTGTACCGAGGAGGACTTCAGTCGACCCAGGAGCCCCCCCAGCGAGTCGACCATGTGTCGCAGCGAGCTGAGCAGCACGCCGGTCTCGTCGCTGCCCTCGGCCTCGACCCGGACGGTCAGGTCTCCACCTGCCACTTTCTCCGCAGTGCCCGCCGCAGTCTCAACCCGACCCACCAACGCCCGGGTGAACACATAGGCGATGGCGGCTGCGACCATCAGGCCCGCCACGATCACCAGCAGCGTTTTCAGGACCTCCGCCCTCACCGGCCCGAGAATTTCGCCCTCGTCGACCGAGACCACCAGTTGCCAGCCCCCGGTCGGCACGGCGGCCGCGACCACGAAACGGGTCTCTCCGGAGAGAGGATCCTCCATCTCCAGGACACCCTCGGACCACTCGCCACGATAGAGGGGCGCGAGCCATCCTTCATAGGGCGTGCGCTCGAGAGGCAAGGTCCGCAGGTCCGGCGCGCCGGTCGCCGAGATGATGCGGCCGCGCGTACTGATGAGCAGGAATTCGGAGCTCTGGTGGGTGCGCTGACCACGCAGGAAGTCGTCGATGTCGGTCAGCGCCCTATCAACACCCGCAAGACCGCGAAAGCGCCCGTCGATGATGATCGGGGCGGTCTGCTCCACGATCAGCTTGCCCTCGTACACATACGGCTCGGTGATCATCAGCGGCACGGCGCCGGCCACGGGGGCCCTGCCGTCGTAGAGTTGGCTGATGCCATTCTCCAGACTGATGCCGGTTCCTTCCGCCTCGCCGGAGACGCGATTACGCAATCCGCGGTAGTAGTAGCTGATGTCCATATCGACCAGCGGCGTGAGGGCCAGCGCGCCGCCCGCTGAATCGTCCCGGAACCAGTAGGGCAGGAAACGTCCGGTGTCGTCGAGCGCGCGCCCGTCAAGCCCTGCAATCGTAGAGCGGTCGCGTCCATCGGCGTCGGGCTCGTAGCCAAAGTAAGCGCCGGTGAACTCCGGGTTGGCTTCCAGCACGGCACGTGCGTAGGCCACCGAATCCGCCCTGCGCCCGAACAGGCCGTTTTGCTGGGCCAGCGCCATGGTGGCCGCGGTCTGGACGGTCCGGTGGTTCTCCTCCTCCAGGCTCTGCGCAATCGCCTCGGCTTCGGCCCGGATGGAGTCCTTGGCCAGGTCCAGTTGGGTGGAAAACAGCCGCTGCAGGAGCAGGACAGCCACCACGGCAACCAGCACAAGAAGCGGCAGGCCGCTGGCCAGAAGGATTTTCGCCCTCAGTTTCATCATTCACCCCCGAAGCCGCCGGCGCGAAGGCAGCTTATATAGCGGGAAGTATAGGCTTCAGCAGACACTTTGGGCAGCGCGCTGTAGGGGCTATCATCGAGGCATGAACAGCAATGACCCCCACGCGCGAGCCCAACTCGCCCAGCGGGCCTGGCAGCATTTCCGGGCGGGCACCACCGATCTGGCGTCGGCCACGCTGGAGGTTCCACTCGCAGCCTACACGGACGCTGATCGCTACGCCCACGAGGTGAGCAGGGTCTTCCTGCAGCGCCCCCTGCCCTGGGCACTCGGCCTCGAGCTGCCCCGACCGGGCGACTACCTCGCGCGGGAATACCTCGGCCGACCCGTGCTGCTGACCCGCCAGCCGGACGGCAGCGTGCAGGCCTTCCTGAATGTCTGTCGTCACCGCGGTGCCGTGCTCTGTCCCTCAGGACGCGGACACCAGTCGCGTTTCACCTGCCCCTACCATGCCTGGACCTATGACGCCGCCGGGCGCCTGGTGGGCGTTTACGGCTCAGCCTCCTTCGGCGATTTCGATCGTGACCAGCGGGGCCTGACCCGACTGCCCTGTGTGGAGCGTGCCGGACTCGTCTGGGTGGTCCTGACTCCGGGGCTAGAGCTCGACATTGATGGCTGGTTGGGCGGCATGGGCCCTTTGCTGGAGTCACTGAACCTGGGCGCGCTGCACCTGTTCGAGCAGCGGGAACTCGCCGGCTCGGGCTGGAAGGCCACGCTCGACGGCTACCTGGAGATCTATCACCACAACTCCGTGCATCAGGGGACGGTGGGGCCACACACCGTCGGCAACCTCCTGGTCCACGACACCTTCGGTCCGCACCAGCGCCTGACCATCGCCAGGCCCACGCTCGACGAGGTCAGCGACCCCGCACAGCTGGCAGCGGACCCAGACCGTTACGTGCGGCTGGTTCACTCGGTGTTTCCCAACCTCTCCATCTCGGGGATCGTGGGCGGACTGCTGCTGGTCGGGCAGGTCTTTCCGGGACCCACCCCGGACCGGACGGTGACGCTGCAGAGCATTCTCTGCCCGTCACCCCCGCAGGAGGACGCTGAGCTGGAGGCGGTACGGCAGTTCAGTGCCATGACGCTGCAGGCGGTTCGCGACGAGGACTACGCCATCGTGGGAAGGGTACAGGCGGCCCTGCACTCGGGGGCCAACCAGACTTTCCTGATCGGGCGCAACGAGCCTGCCATCCAGCATTACCACCGGTGGGTGAGCGAACTGTCGGCCTGATCAAGCGGCTGGATCGACCTCGATCACCAGCTGACGACCATCCCATGCAGCGGCAAGTTGTTCGACCTCACGGTACAGGGCGTTGAGGCCCTCACTCGGCCAGTACACTTCAACCATGTGACCGAATAGGGGGCGGGTATCGACATAGGCCGCTCCGCGCCCCGATGCCGTCCTCAACTCAGTGACCACGTCGAAGCCCGCGCGCGCGTAAGCAGCCAGCTGTGCGTCATAGTCATCTGGAATCATGGCCACATGGTGGAAGCCCGACTGGCCCCGTCCGAACATCTCGCGAAACGCCGATGGCGTGTCGTCGTGCTGGGTGACGAGCTCGACCATGATCGGCCCTGCCTGCACGTAGGCCGCTGAGATGTCCAGGGTGGAGCGCGTGCCCCGGTAGGTCACTTCCGGCAGCTGGATGTGGCGACGCACCAGGAAAGGCCCGATGCCCCACAGCGCATGCCAGCGTCCTATGGCCGCATCGAGGTCGCTGACGTAGTAGGCGTTCTGGATGGTCCGGTGGTTGCGCACGCTGAAGCTCCTCAGCCCGCTGCAGCGGGTGGTCGCGGATAACGCCCCAAGGCGGGCAGGATGGCGGCCGCCACCACGAACAGGCCGGCCGCCATGAAGAAACCGATGCGATAGCTGCCGGTCTGGTCATAGACCATGGAGAACAGGAACGGGGCGCTGCCGCCAGCCACAGCCAGGATGGCGTAGAGCACGGCGTAGATCCGCGCGTAGTGGCGGATGCCGAAGTAGCGGGCGGCAAAGAAAGACATGAGATCGAGCTCGGCACCGGCAGCAAAGCCGATCAGTACCGCCGCCGCCAGCACCCACGCAAAGGCGGGTGAGCCGGTCAGCACCAAGGCGCCGACGGCCGGCAGCGACAGCGCCACCAGGGCGACGGCCGGGGCCCAGAAACGATCGACGAGGTGACCCACCGCCACGCGGCCGACCATGATGGCGATCCCATAAGCGCCCTGCGCAGTGGCCGCCTGGGCGGCCGTGAAGCCCTGGTCGGTCAGGGCCGCAATCAGGTTGGGGCTGATGCCGGAGACCGCTAGGTAGACCAGCATGATGGAGAGACAGAGGATCCAGAACCGATAGCCCCTTGCCGCCTCCCCGAGCGTGAGGCCCCAGCCCTGCGGATCCGTTGAGGTGCTGCCTGCTGCCGCGGCCATGCGCTGCGGGCGGAAGCCATAAAATGCCACCGGCCCGGCCAGCAGCAGGGGCAGCAAGCCGATGCCGACATAGGCGACTCGCCAACCGAAGCTTTCCACCAGCCAGACGGTGTAGGCCGGTATCAGCGTCGCACAGATGCCGGTGCCAGACAGCGTCAGCCCGAGCGCAAGGCCACGCTGCCGGTCAAAGGCCGCGGCGATCGCCCGGGTCCAGGTGACCGGGGTCGTGCCCGCCCCCAGCAGAGCCATCGCCCCGTAGGCGAGGTAGAACATCCACAGCTCACCATTCATGCCGGCGGCGATAAAAAATCCAACCGCCAGCCCTGCGAGCCCCGGCAGGACCAGGACTCTGGGTCCGTAGCGGTCACACAGCGCGCCCACCACCGGCGCGGTGAGGGCCCCCAGGCCCGAGCTGAACAGGATGGCAGTGGTCACGTCCGCTCTCGCCCAGCCGAATTCGGCGCTGAGCGGCTTGATCAGCGCGCCGATGGTATAGAAAGGCAGCACGATTGAGCTGCAGGCCACGCCCACACAGGCAGAGAGCACCAGCATCCAGTCGCGGCGCAGTTCACTTACCAAGGCGCGTCACCTTGCGCGGGCTCGCCGCACGCCGGGCCTGCAGCAGGCGATCCACCCGCTCCAGCGCCTCCTGGACTTTGACCAGTTCGGCTTCGCCAATCGCAGCCTCCAGCAAGCCCATCACCTCCCTGCTGTAGGCATCCAGGGAGACTGCCACCTCGCGGCCTCTCGGCGTCAGGCGCAACAGCACGCGACGGGAGTCCCGTTGTTCTGCCGCTCGGCTGAGGTATCCCAGCCGCTCGAGCCGCTTGATCTGGTGGGAAACGCTTGGCTGCGGGGTCGCCAGCAACTCTGCAAGCTCCCCAACGGAGACCGAACCCTGCTCAAGCACCGCGACCATCAGGCGTGAGGTGACCAGGTCCAGGCCGAACTCCTGAAACAAGGGATTGGCTAACTGCTGCAGGAGGGCGTTGATTCGGTGAATGGCGAACGACAGCCGCTGCCGCAGCGGGAGGGGCACCTCGGCATCCTTACTTTGCAAGAGTGTCGTCTTCATGTACGCTCAATTATATTCATATCAATGCAATTCGGGCCAACCTGGGGAACGCCATGAGCACGATTAAGGTGACCGGTTACCACGAAGCGAACCAGACGCTTGCCCTGCGCGACCTTGAACAGTCCCTCTATGACGAGGGCAAGGTCATGTTCCAGGACGTCCTGGTGACCCTACACGGCGAAGCCCACCGCCGCAGGCGCCTGCTGGAGATGAAGATCTTCAAGAAGGACTTCTTCAACTACTACGAGAAAGAGGTCCTCCCACCGGTGGTGGAGCGGACCCTGGCCCGCTTCCTGCCCACCGGCCGCGCCGAACTGATGGACTTCGGGCGGCGGACCATGCTGGACCTGACTGCAGACTTCGCCGGCATCGATCGTCCGCTGGGCACCGACGAGGAACGCAACGACATGCTGCGCCTGCTGCAGGGCATGGCTGCGGCGGCGACGCTCGGCCAGTTCGATGGCGATCGCGAACCGGTCAAGGAGTCGGTGCGGCAGACCATCCGGGAATTCGACGAGCGCTTCTTCACCCCATCTGCCTCCAGGCGTCAGGCACTGCTCGATCGTTTCAACGCGGGCGAAATCAGCGAGAGCGAACTGCCCCGCGACATCCTGACCGTGCTGCTGCGCAACGAGGACGCGATCGAACTGCCGCGTGACATGATCGTACGCGAGACGGCCTTCTACTACCTTGCAGGCGCCCACACCTCGGTGCACTCCCTCACCCACTCGATGCACGAGATGTTCCAGTGGGGAGCGAGTCACCCTGAGGATGCCGAGCGCATTCGCCGCGATCCCCTGTTCGTGCAGCGCTGCGTGCATGAGAGCATGCGTCTGCATCCCTCGAGCCCCATCGCCCAGCGCAAGCCGGTCTGCCCGGTGCATCTCCCCACCGGAGACGAGGTGAAGGAAGGCGACACCGTGGTGATCAGCCTTTTCGAGGCCAACCGTCAGGCAGCCAACTTCGGCGAGGACGCAGCCAGCTTCAACCCTCACCGGCAACTGCCAGGCACGCTGCCGCCCTATGGCCTGACCTTTGGCGTCGGCATCCACACCTGCCTGGGTCGCAGCCTGGCCGCGGGTGACGTGGCCAAGGCCGGTACCGACCCGGAGACCCATCAGTACGGCACGGTGACGCTGATTGCGAGAGCCCTGATTGCCGCCAATGCCCGGCCGGATCCCGATCACCCGCCGCAGCGGGAGGCCAACATTGCGCGCGAGGCCTGGGCCACCTATCCGGTCCTGCTCGGCTGATGCCTGCCCCGCATCCTGATCCCGCAGCGGTGGTTCGCTCGTTCATCGAGGCATGGAACGCCAACGACCTCGAGCGGATCCTCGCCCACCTCAGCGAGGAGGTGACCTACCACAACATGCCTGTGGCACCCATTCACGGGCGGGCCGCCGTGCGTGACTACCTCGGTGGCAAGGGCGGCTTCGACTGGGTCGATTGGAAGCTGCTGTCGCTGGCGGTGGACGGCAATAAGGTCCTGACCGAGCGGATCGACGACTTTGGCTGGCAGGGGCGTCGAATCAGCCTGCCCATCATGGGCATCTTCGAAATAGAAGACGGACTCATTCGCGCCTGGCGCGACTATTTCGACATGGCGGGCTACCGGACCCAGCTGTCCGCACCACCCGCGACAGGAGACTGAATATGGATCTTGGACTGCGCGACAAGGCAGTGCTGGTCACCGCCGCCAGCCAGGGACTGGGCCGGGCGACCGCCGAGTCCTTCGCTCGCGAAGGGGCGCGCGTCGCCCTCTGCGCCCGTGATCCCGCGGCCCTTGAGCAGGCAGCGGCCGCCGCCCGGCAGGCTGGTGCCGCCGAGGTTCTGAGCCTGCCTTGCGACCTCACCGACCCGATAGCCATCGATGACATGGTTGGAGAGGTCATCAAGGTTTTCGGCACCCTGCACGTGCTGGTGAACAACGCCGGGGGCCCGCCGCCGGGACGCTTTCACCAACTCGACGACGCGGCCTGGCAAAAGGCCTTCGACCTGACGCTGATGTCGGCCGTGCGAGCCACGCGGGCGGCCCTGCCCGTGATGCGCGCCCAGCGCTGGGGCCGGATCGTCAACATCTCGTCCTACACCGTGAAGCAACCCATCCCGGACATCATGCTGTCCAACAGCCTGCGCCTGGCCGTGGCCGGCTGGGCCAAGTCGCTGGCCACCGACATCGCCCGTGACAACGTGCTGATCAACACGGTCGGGCCCGGCTGGACCCGGACCGGACGGGTGACCCAACTGATGGAGACGCGGGCCACCGGTGGCCGCACGCCAGCGGACGCGGAAGCAGACATCGTGGCCACCGTGCCGCTCGGCCGCCTGGCGGAGCCACAGGAAATTGCCGACGTGGTGACCTTCCTCGCCTCGGAGCGGGCGAGCTTCGTGACCGGCACCTTCCTCGCCGTGGACGGCGGGGTGGTACAGGGGCCCACCTGATGTCCATCGCGACCGCGCGCACCATAGACCTGCATGCCCATGCCGTGCTGGAGGAGACCTTCGGCACAGCCGGCGAGCACGGCCCGGAACTCACCGTGGCCGAGGACGGTCGCCCGCTGTTCAGGGTGGGCCATTACCGCCTGCACGGGGTGCGCTATCGTGGCAGCCCGTTCATGGATCCCGACCTGCGCATCGCGGCCATGGACCGGGCAGGCATCGACTTCCAGGTGCTGTCGCCCAACCCGCTGACCTACTTCCACTTCATCGGCGCCGGGGACGCGCTGTCCTTCTGCCGCCGCAGCAACGATACGCTGGCAGCCCTCGTGGCGCGCTACCCAACCCGACTCGCCGGGCTGGCGGCGCTGCCGATGCAGGACCCGGGAGCCTCTATCGCTGAACTGGAGCGCGCCGTGGGCGAACTGGGGCTGTGGGGCGCCTACGTGGGCACCGAGTTCGGGATAGGCCTGGATGATGCCCGACTCGACCCACTGTATCGGCGATGCGTAGAGCTGGACGTCCCGCTGTTTTTCCATCCGGCACCGGCAGGCATCGACGGACCGCCGGCCTGGCCGCCGCTCGATCGCTTCGACCTGGAGCTGCTGCTCGGCTTTGCCGCGCAGGAGACCCGCGCCGTCGCAACGCTGATCTTCGGCGGGGTGCTGGATCGGCACCCCGATCTCGACCTGTGCATCAGCCACGGGGGTGGCGCCATCGCCTTCCTGTGCGGACGCTTTGCCGAGGCGGCGCACAAGCGCCCATGGGCCCCGCAGCACCTGCGGGCAGAGGGCGAATTCGAGGCCAGGCTCCGCCGGCTGTGGTTCGACAACCACGTGCACAGCGAGGCTGCCCTCGACCTGCTCACTCGCACCGTCGGCCAGGATCGGCTGGTACTGGGGACCAATTTCGCGGGTTGGGACCAGCCCGGCGAGGGCCGCGCCATCGAGGCACCGTCGTGGCTGGCAGACAACGCGCGCAGGTTGCTGCGCAAGTGAGGACGTCATGACAGACCTGCACATCGTCAACGGCAGCGTGATCGATGGAACCGGTGCCGCGCCGCGGGTGGAGTCGGTGCTGGTGGAGAACGGCCGAATCGTGGCGACAGGCGCCGCTGCCGATGCCACGGCCGCCGCTCGCCAGCCCGTTCGACGCCTCGATGCGGCCGGCGCGACCGTCATGCCCGGGCTCATCGATGGCCACACCCACGTCAGCTTTGACGAGCCCAATTCCAACGACGAACTGTTCTTTCACCGCCGGCATGCGCTGGCGGCCATCGTGGCGGCGCGCAACGCCAAGCGCATCCTGCAGTCGGGGGTCACCGGCATCATGGATGCGGACTCCATCTTCGAGCTTGGGATCGACCTGCGCGATGCCATCGAGGCCGGCATCGTCGACGGACCCCGCATCTCCAGCGGCGCCTACGCCCTGTGGACCAGCGTC
>JAURMS010000051.1 GCA_030830595.1 Gammaproteobacteria bacterium
GGCCTGCGAGCCATCGGTCAAAAGGATCCGCTGATTGAGTACAAGAACGAGGGCTACGACATGTTCCTCGAGATGATGACCGGCATGCGCCGCAACGTCATCTATTCGATGTTCATGTTCCAGCCGGCGCCCTCGGGAGCAGAAGCCTCGGCTTAATTAATTGGTGGTTCCTGGGTTGTCCCCCAGGAACTCCAGAATTTCGCGGTCCATGAGGTTCTGCGCGGCGGCAGCCCTGCAGGGCTCATCCAGGGGTTTGCCTTCTGCAAGGTTGCGCAGGCAGTCCTGCGTGCGGGTGAGCTCCGTTTCGAGGGCGTCGATGCGCTCCATCAGGTTGCGAATCACCCGAGCCTCGGCGTCGGGAAGGGCGGAGTGGGCCAGGGGGTTCACGCGAACCCCGCTCTGGTGGACGACCCGTCCAGGAACGCCGACCACGGTGCTGTCCGGTGCCACATCTCGCAGCACCACCGAACCAGCGCCGATGCGCGTGTTCGCACCGACCTCAATCGCGCCGAGGACCTTGGCCCCGGCGCCGATGACGACGTTCTCCGCCAGGGTCGGGTGCCGTTTCCCATGGGCCTTGCCGGTGCCTCCGAGGGTCACCCCCTGATAGAGCAGGCAGTTGTTGCCGACGACTGCCGTTTCGCCGATCACAACCCCCATGCCGTGGTCGATGAAGACCCCACGGCCAATCCGGGCACCCGGGTGAATTTCGATCCCGGTGAGCCAGCGTCCGACTTGGCTCAGCAGGCGAGCAGGCAGGGGTGCGATTCGCCAGAGCCGGTGACTGATGCGGTGCAAGGTCAGGGCATGCAGCCCCGGATAGCAGAACAGGATCTCGAACGTGCCACGCGCCGCTGGATCCCGTTCCTTGATGATCGCCAGGTCGGCTCGCAGCGCGTTCAGCATCGTTCCATCTTGCTGAGCAAGAGTTTGACCGAGGGGCCCTCGGTCATGCATGATCTCTAGGCCGGCGGTTGAGCCGCGGCGATTGCGGATGTAGCTCAGTGGTAGAGCATCTCCTTGCCAAGGAGAGGGTCGAGAGTTCGAATCTCTTCATCCGCTTGTGAAACAACAAGGCTGATTGCTCAGCTCATTGTTGCGAAATCAATTTCATTGCCTCTCCAGCCGAGTTCAGCTTGAGAGCAGCCCGATCTCTTTGCGCAGCTGGTCAATCGTTGCCGTCCCGAGGTAGCTCTGGGCGCAGTGCACCTGCGGCATACGCATCAGCTGAGAGCGGTTCTGGCGCAGGCTCTGCTCGACCAGCGGGAGGCTTGGGCGGTCGCAGAGCACATGGCTGGAGGCCCGCAGCAGGGCCAGCAGGCGACTGCTGACATCGGGGGTCGCGGTCATCAACAACAGTTCGTTGCCGCGCATGCTGTGCAGGATCACTTCAGCGGCCCGCAGGATGCCCGGGCTGATGCTGACGAGTCCCACGCAGCTGCCGGCGCGGAGGTCCTTCAGCAGGTCCAGCTCGTGGCGGAAGTCATTGAGATCCACGGGTACGGCCCGCACACCATGGCGTTTGGCGATCTCCTCCACGGGCTGCAGGAAGTAGCGGCTGGTGACCACCGTGCCGTTGCTGGAGTTCTCGAGCACCGCCTCCAGTTCCTCCATCGGAACGACCTCGACCGGGGCATCGAGGTGGGGGGTGAGCTCCTCAGAGATCAGCATCGAGGCGCCGATGTCCTCCCGCGGGGTGCTGACCAGCACCCGGGCGCCGCAGCGAAGCCGCCAGTCGATCTCACGGGTCAAGAGCTCCCGGGCCTGTTGCAGGGTGCAGCCGGCGTTCAGCAGGCCATCCACGCTCTGCCTGACCTCGCGGTCGATGTCAGGAAGGTGCCGTCCACGGGGACCCGGCGGTGGCTTGATTTCCCGTGGGTTCTGTTGATCGCGGACGTAGATGCCCGAGCCGGCCATGGCCTCCACCACGCCGTCGTTTTCCAGCTGCCGGTAGACCTTGCTGATGGTGTTGCGATGCAGGCCGGTCTGCATCGCCAGTTGGCGCGTACTGGGTAGTCGATGGCCTGGCGGGAAGTGCCGCGCCGCAATCGCAAAGCAAATCTGGTTGTACAGCTGGCTCGAGGCCGGGATATCGCTGTCCTGCTGAATGTGGAACCGCACGCCCGAGTGGCACAAGCTGTTCGGGCCACCTTACGGACCTTTGTTCCCGGTGACAATTGCATTGTTGGCATAAAAGCCTGTGCCGGTTTCCAAGAGTGCGAATGCGATGACCATTGAGCCCAGCTGGGTTCAGATCTCTGTTCCAGCAGCAGCGGGTGTGACAGCCACGGTCATGCCGTGCTGGTGGGTGCTGCCTGAGCAGCCTCGCGGGGCGGTCTTGGTGCTGCCAGAGGTGTTTGGAGTGAACAGTTGGGTGCGCAGCGTGGCGGAGCGGTTGGCCCAGGAGGGTTACGCAGCCCTAGCCCTGAGCACCTTCTCGCGCTCTGCTCCCGATTTGGATGTGGGCTACGACGAGGCAGGTTTGGCCGCTGGCCGTGAGCACCGTGACCGTGTGACGGCCGAGCAGCTCCTGACGGACGTCCAAGCCGCTGTCGATTGGATCCAGCAGTCCTATACCTCTTTAAGCCTGGGCTGCGTGGGCTTTTGCTTTGGCGGTCACCTGGCGA
>JAURMS010000375.1 GCA_030830595.1 Gammaproteobacteria bacterium
GCGACGGCGAGCGGCAGCAACAGGGCGACGCTCCAGCCGAGCAGCAGGATGGGAACGGGAATCTCCGAGGTCGGGGCAATGCCGAGCGCATTCAATCGAGTGAAGTGCAGCCCCCCCGCTGACAGGATCAGGCCGACGCCACCCAGCCGTGCCAGGGCCGGACGCCAGGCGTCTTGCTGCCCGCCCCCCGTCGCCGACAGGTAGGCCAGCGACAGGACCGTGGTCCCGAAGGGCGCCACGGCAAGCACTGCCACGCCTGGAAACTCCCCGGTCCACGCCAGGCGGCCGAACCACTCACCCAGCAACCAGAGCGGAGCCAGGACCGCCAACCATAGTAGCTGCGGCCAGTCTCGCAACAGGGCAAAGCCGGCCGCCGCGCCGAGCGCCCACACCAGCAGGGCCTCGCTCCAGTGGGCTTCCAAGTGGAAAACCTGACCGGAGAGGAAAATGGCCGCCCCAAGCACCGAGGTTCCGATCCCGTGCAGGGTCGTTGCGAGGGCCGGGCTGAAGCGGGCACCGAAGGCACCGCCCATATGCAAGGCGACCACGCCCGCCACCAGGATGGCATGGCGCGCGAAGGGCGAGACCTGCTGCCAGTTGGCGGCGACGAACAGGAACATGCCAGCCGCCACCAGCAAGCCGCCGAAACCGAAGGCGAGGCGGGCAAAATGGCCGGTGTGGGACGTCTCTCCCGTGCGCTCATGCTCGCGCAACTTCTCTGCCATGGCCGCATCGATCACGCCGGCAGTTTCCCAGCGGTCGATGGCGCGATCGATGGTACGTGAGGAGCCAGGGATCATGATGGAATTGTAAGCTTGAGACGGGACGACGAATGAGGTGGAATTCCCCTATGAGATCCTGTCACACAGTGTTTTTGGTCGGCTCGCTGTTCCTCGGCGCGTCATGGGCCGCCAGCGCCCAGATCAACTCCGTGCCCATGAAAGGCCTGGGCAACGACTGGGTCAAGCGACTCGAGCTGCGCGGCAAGATGGACTGGGAGTGGATCGAGACCTATTCTGACCGCGTGTTCTTCATGACCCGCAAGGGGGCGGCCCGCAACGGCGACATCGCCACCCTCTGGCTGCGCGTTGAGTACAAGTTCACCCAGGATGCGAGTTCGCACCGCAGCGTGCTGAGCCGCGACGACTGGGACTGTCGCCAGCGCAAGCGGGCCAACGTGGCAGCCTTCCTGTTCAAGTGGAACAACCTCCAGGACCCGGAGCCCGAGCGGGCCTCAGCCATCCTGCCCACCTGGGAGGTGATCGACGACGGCACGCTCGCCCAGACGCTGCTGGAGTTCGCCTGCAGCGTGCAGCCACTCCAGCAACTGGTCGACCCGGAAGCCACCGAGTGACTTCTCGGGTGGTGGGCGACCGGGCATGAACTCCAGCGACCAGCCCACCGGCAGCCTGGGCGCGGCGCTGGCCAACGCGGAGCGGCTGCTGGCCTCCGATCCCGAGCTGGCCGCCGAGCAGGCCAGCGAAATCCTGGTCGCGGTACCCGGGCAACCGCTGGCAGTGCTGTTGCTGGGCATGGCCCACCGCCTGGCCGGGCGCACGCAGCGCTCGCTGGAGGTGCTGGGCACGCTGGTGACCTCGCAGCAGCAGTGGGCCCCCGCGCATTTCGAGTATGGCCAGTCGCTGGCGACGGCAGGCAAGGGCGAAGAGGCTATCCTGGCCCTGCGCCGTGCAGTGGAGCTGAAGCCCGACTTCGCCGAGGCCTGGCGCGTACTGGCCGCCCACCTCGAGGCCATCGGCGACCACTCGGGCGCCGGTGCGGCCTTTGCCAGGCACCTGCAGCACTCGGCCACCGAACCGAGGCTGCTGGAGGCAGGCGCCGCCCTCTGCGATGACCGGGTCGGCGAGGCCGAAGCACTGCTCCGCACCTACCTGAAGGAACATCCCACCGACGTGGCCGCGATCCGCATGCTGGCCGAGGTGGCGCTGCGTCTCGGTCGCAACCAGGACGCGGAAACACTGCTGACCCGCTGCCTTGAACTGGCGCCCGGCTTCACCCCGGCCCGCTACAACCGCGCCATCGCCCTGCACCGGCTCGGCCGCGCGGCCGAGGCGAGGACCGACGTGGAGCGCGTGCTGCTGGCTGATTCTCGCAACCCCGCCTTTCGCAACCTGCATGCCGCCATCCTGGGACGCATCGGCGAATTCGAGCAGGCCCTCGAGGTCTATGCCGGCGTCCTGTCCGAATACCCCAACCAGGCCAAGGCCTGGATGAGCTATGGGCATGCGCTCAAGGCCGCAGGCCGCGGAGAGGAGTGCGTGGCCGCCTACCGTCGGTGCATCGAGCTGCAGCCGGGCTTCGGCGAGGCCTGGTGGAGCCTGGCCAACCTCAAGACCCATCGCTTCACGGCTGCCGAGATCGGGGCCATGCGGGTCCAGCTCGCTCGCCAGGACCTCGGCATCGAGGACCGCCTGCACTTCGAGTTCACCCTCGGCAAGGCCGAGGAGGACGCCGGGCGCCATGCCGCGTCCTTCCGGCATTACGAGGCCGGCAACCACCTGCGCCGATCCATGGTGCGCCACGACCCTGATGACTATACGCGGCATCTCGAGCGCACCCGCGAGGTGCTGACCCGGGCCTTCATGGCGTCGCGTCAAGGCTGCGGGGATCCCTCCCCCGACCCCATCCTGGTGGTCGGCCTGCCGCGGGCGGGCTCGACGCTGATCGAGCAGATCCTGGCCAGCCATCCGCAGGTGGAAGGCACCATGGAACTGCCCGACGTCATTGCGATCGCCCGCAGCCTCGGTGGGACCGGGGTGGGCAGCCAGGGCAGCTATCTGGACCGACTGGCCGGACTGGAACCCACTGAGTTTGCCGCGCTGGGCAGGCGCTACCTCGAGGGCACCCGGATCCAGCGCAAGACCGCGGCACCCTTCTTCGTCGACAAGATGCCCAACAATTTCCTGCATGTGGGCCTGATCCACCTGATGTTGCCCAATGCCCGCATCATCGATGCCCGGCGACATCCCATGGCCTGCTGCTTCTCCAACTACAAGCAGCACTTTGCCCGGGGTCAGCTGTTCACCTACGACCTGGAGGGCATCGGACGCTACTACCGCGACTACGTGGCGCTGATGGCCCACTTCGACGAGGTGCTCCCCGGGCGGGTTCACCGGGTGTTCTACGAACGCATGGTGGAGGACACGGAAGGCGAGGTCCGGCGGTTGCTGGATCACTGCGGCCTGCCCTTCGACGAGGCCTGCCTGCGCTTCCATGAGAACGAGCGCGCGGTCCGCACGGCCAGTTCCGAACAGGTCCGCCAGCCCATCTATCGGGAGGGCCTGGAACAGTGGCGTCACTACGAGGCCTTCCTGGGCCCCTTGCGCGCGGCGCTGGGGCCGGTGCTCGAGGCCTATCCCGATGTGCCGCCAACAAGTGTACATTAGGCGGCGGTCGTACAAAAAACAGGGGAGTGGAATCATGCAGAGGTCGAAGAAGCGCAAGTTGATCAGGCAGCAGGCTCTGGTCATGTCCGTGCCGCTGGCCTCCTCATTGCTGGCCGTGGCAGCACCCGCCGGGGCGCAGCAGCCGGGGCTGCTGGAGGAGATCGTGGTCACCGCCCAGAAGCGCGAGGAAAGCCTCCAGGACGTGGCGGTCAGCCTGCAGGCCCTGGGCAACACCAAGCTGGAGGAACTGAACGTCCAGAATTTCTCGGACTACGCCCGCTTCCTGCCCAGTCTTTCCTTCCAGAGCGGCGGCCAGAGCGGCGGTCCCGGCTTCCAGCGCGCCTACATGCGCGGCGTGGCCAGCGGCGGCGACGGCAACCACTCGGCCTCGCTGCCAAGCGTCGGCACCTACCTGGACGAGCAGCCGGTCACCACCATCCAGGGCGCGCTCGACGTGCATATCTATGACGTGCAGCGCGTCGAGGCCCTCGCCGGGCCACAGGGCACGCTGTATGGCGCCAGCTCCCAGGCCGGCACCATCCGCATCATCACCAACAAGCCGGATCCCTCCGGCTTCGAGGCCGGCTACGACCTGCGCGTGGACTCGATCTCCAAGGGCGGCACCGGCTACGTAGCTGAGGGCTTTGCCAACCTGCCGATCAGCGACCGGGCCGCGATCCGCCTGGTCGGCTGGCACCGCGAGGATGCCGGCTATGTGGACAACGTCCGTGGCACCGTCACCTACCCCACCTCCGGGGTCACCATCGACAACGCCGACCAGGTCAAGAAGGACTACAACGATGGGCAGGTAAGCGGGGCCCGCGCCGCCCTGAAAATCGACCTTGACGAAAGCTGGACCGTCACCGCCGGTGTCATGGGCCAGCGCGGCGAGTACAACGGCAGCTTCGGCTATCGCCCGGGCACCGAGCTCGAGATCACCCGCTTCAACCCCGAGACCATCGAGGACCGCTGGACCCAGGCAGCCCTGACGGTGGAAGGGCGCTTCAGCAAGTTCGACGTGGTCTACGCCGGCTCCATGCTGAACCGCCGTGACGAGACCGAGCTCGACTATGTCGACTACTCCTACTACTACGATTCCTGCTGCGCTTACGGTTACTACATCTACGACGATGCGGGCAACTTCATCGACCCCACCCAGTACATTCTGGGCAAGGACAAGTACAAGAAGCAGAGCCACGAACTGCGCATCTCCTCCAAGGGCGATGGTCCGCTGAGTTTCGTCGCCGGGCTGTTCTATCAGCGCCAGGAACACAATATCGAGCAGCGCTACGTGATCGACGGCCTGGCGGGGCCCAACGCCATCGCCCCGCTGGAGTCGCTGTGGGTCACCGGCTGGCCCGACACCTGGTGGCTCACGAAGCAGTTGCGTATCGACCGCGACACCGCCGCCTTCGGCGAGGTGACCTACCAGGTCACCGACGCACTGTCGGTCACCGGCGGCATCCGCTTCTTCGAGGCAGAGAATTCCCTGGAGGGTTATTTCGGCTTCGGGCTGACCAACCCCTTCTTCCCGGTGCTGGGCGAGCCACAGTGCTTCCGCCAGGACGCGATCAAGGGCGCGCCCTGCACCAACCTCGACAAGGTCGTGAAGGAAAGCGGCAACACGCCGAAATTGAACCTGACCTATCGCTTCGACGATGAGAAGCTGGTCTATGCCACCTATTCGGAGGGCTTCCGGCCGGGAGGCGTGAACCGTCGCGGCGACCTGCCGCCCTACGGCGCGGACTACCTGAAGAACTACGAGCTGGGTTGGAAGACCAGCTGGGCAGGTGACAGCCTGCGCTTTAACGGCGCGGTGTTCATCGAGGAATGGGAGGACTTCCAGTTCGCCTTCCTGGGCCAGAATGCGCTCACCCAGATCGCCAACGCGGGCAACGCCCGCATCA
>JAURMS010000376.1 GCA_030830595.1 Gammaproteobacteria bacterium
GCCTTCGCAAGCGGCCAGGCCGGCGACCGCGATCCCGATGAGGACCAGTCGATTCAGGTTCATATTTGCCATCTCCAGTTGGGCTGCCGTATATCCGGGATCGGCATGTTCCGCGGCGGGCGTTTCGGTCAGGTGACCGGCAGGTTGCAGTTATTTGACAGCCACGCCGACGCCCGCCGGTTAAACTGTGTGAATTCCACCCGCCGCGGGCGGTCTGAAGGCATACCCACATAGCTACGGAGGACACCGATGCGCTCTTCTATCCTCGGCATCCTGACTTTTTACTTCCTGCTTTCCGCGCCCGCCCGGGCAGAGGAGTCGGAATCCCTGTTGATCGACAAGTCCCTGATCGTGCTGGAGGAATTGCAGGCCATGCCAGACCTCGCGGCGCCGGACTGGCTGCTGCAGCGCGCCGAGGGCATTGCCATCCTGCCCGAGGTCATCAAGGCCGGTGCCATCGTCGGCGGCCGGGGAGGCACCGGGGTGCTGCTGGTCAGGCGCCAGGACGGTAGCTGGAGCAACCCGCTGTTCATCGGTCTAGGGGCAGCGAGCGTCGGCTGGCAGTTCGGCGTCCAGGCTGCCGATGTCATCCTGGTGTTCACCACCCGTCGCAGCATCGAGGGCATCACGGACGGCAAGCTGACCCTCGGCGCCGACGCCGCAGCGGTCGCCGGGCCTGTGGGCCGGGCGGCGACGGCAGCCACCAACGTCACCCTCGATGCCGAGGTGTACAGCTACTCGCGGGCCAAGGGCCTGTTCGCCGGCCTCTCGCTGGAGGGCAGCGTGATCGCCATCCGCGATGGGGCCAACGAGCGCTTCTACGGCCGGGACGGGGTGATTCCCTCGGACATCATCGCGCCGACCGCGCCCCTCGCCCCAAGCCCGGCACCGGCCCTGATGGACGCGGTTGCCAGGCTGTCGGGCTCGTCAGTTGAGCCCCAGGCAGCCCCCGCGCCAGGCGAGGCGGAAACGCCCGCTGCCGTCGAGCCCGCGCCCACGGAAGGAGCACAGAGCTTCCCGATGGAAGATCCGGCACCTGGCGCCGAGCCGGGCTGAGGCAGTTGGCATGAAAGTCGGATTCATCGGCCTCGGTACCATGGGTCAACCCATGGCGCGGCGGGTCGCCCGGGCCGGGCACGAGGTGATTGCCTGGAACCGGACCCGTGCGCGCGCCGAGGCCCTGGCCGCCGACATGGTGGTGGCGGTGGGCAGTGCCGCAGAGGCCAGCCAGTGCGAAGTGCTGATCTCCATGCTCAGCGACGACGAATCCCTCGAGGCTACCCTGTGGGAGAACGGGCGCCTGGTCACGGCCGGCGTGCCGGGACTGGTGCATCTCTGCATGGCCTCGATCAGCGACCGTCTCGCCCGCAGGCTGGCCAGCGATCACGCAGCGCTGGGGCAGGCTTACCTGTCTGCGCCCGTGTTCGGGCCGCCTGAGTCGGCACAGTCGGGCAGGCTGTTGATCGCCGCTGCCGGCCCCTTGCAGCAGTTCGAGCGGGTACGCCCCCTGCTGGAGAGCATGGGCCGGGCCGTACACCTGGCGGAGGATGCACCTGCGGCCAACGTGGCGAAGTCAGCCGGCAGTTTCCTCATGGCCTCCGTGGTGGAGAGCCTGCGCGATGCCACCGCACTGGTGAACGCGGCAGGCGTCGACCCGCGGGAGTTCACCGGTATCGTCACCCAGGCCCTGTTCCCGACTCCGGTGTATCAGTACCTGGGTGGCATGCTGGCGAACCGCGAGGCCCTGCATGGAGCGCGGGTCCCCAATCCCTTCCTGAAGGCCGCCGAGCAGTGCAGCGCGAGCGCCGCCGAACTGGGCGTGGCGGTGCCGATGATCGACCACGTCAGCCGGCGCTGAACTCCAGCCCGACACCCACTGGGCAACTCACGCCGGTCCCACCGAGGCCGCAGTAGCCACCCGGGTTCTTACCCAGGTACTGCTGGTGATAGTCCTCGGCGTAATAGAAAGGCGGGGCCGATCCCACCTCGGTGGTGATGGCTCCACGGCCGGCCTCCTGCAGTGCGCGTTGATAGGCGCTGCGAGAGGCTTCGGCAGCCTGCAACTGGCCCTGATCCTGGCAGTAAATGACCGAGCGGTACTGGGTGCCGATGTCGTTGCCCTGTCGCATGCCCTGCGTCGGGTCGTGAGATTCCCAGAACACCTTCAGGAGCGTCGGATAGGTGATCCGGGTGGGATCAAAGACCACCAGCACCACTTCGGCATGCCCGGTCAGTCCGGAACAGACCTCTTCGTAAGTAGGGTTGGGCGTCTGGCCGCCGGCGTAACCCACTGCCGTAGAAAGCACGCCCGGCTGTTGCCAGAAGCGTCGTTCTGCCCCCCAGAAGCAGCCCAAGCCGAACACCGCCAGCTGGGCCCCCGTCGGAAAGGGCGGCTTGAGGGGTGCACCGTTCACGAAATGCCGGTTGGTAAGCGGCATCGCCTCGCTGCGCCCGGGCAGGGTGGCAGCGGGATCCGGAAGCTGGGTCATGCGCATCACGAAACTCCTCGATGAATGAACGCCTGAAGCTTGGCCTAGGGCGTCCGCAGCCCGCCGAGGTTCAGGTGCAGCGAACTGCGGCCTTCCTCATCGACGCCGATGGCCAGGTAAACAGGGCCGAGCGGCGTATCGAGCCCTACAAAGCCGGCTGCATTGACCAGGAGGTCATCCAGGCCCAAATCACGCCGTCGATCCCAGGCATTGCCGGCTTCGAGCGAGACACCCAGGTAGGCCGGCAACTGCAGGAACCCCGGACCGCCGCGTCCAATCTGGCGGAAGTAGAGTCCGCGCAGCATCAGGTAGTTCCGGCCAGTCAGCGAATCCTGGGCCAGGCCGGACAGGTTGAACAGCCC
>JAURMS010000052.1 GCA_030830595.1 Gammaproteobacteria bacterium
CACCTGGACCAGGCCGCTGGTGGAGGAGGGCAGCTGGGTGCTCAGCACCTGGCGGCCGGTGCCGTTCAGCAGGGTACCCAGGTTCACCCAGGGGCCTGAGCCGATGGCGTAACTGAAGGCGAAGTTGTCGTTCTCCGAGTTCGCCGCGGCCTGGGCGTCCACCTCCAGGGTAACGACTGCGCCAGGCTGCACGTTGGCGATGGACCAGGTGTGCTCCAGGCGGCTAGTGCGGTTGGACGGCTTGCCGCCGCTGCTGGCCTCGGCGAGTACTTCGGTGCCGCTTGCGGTCGTGGTGCTCAGGTAACTGCCAGAAGCGACGCTGCCAAAGGTCGTCAGCTCAGAACTCACGTTGGCCGAGAAAGGCAGGTTGATGGTGAACGGACCCACGCTGGTGCTCGGGCTGTCGCCGATCGCGTTCCAGGCCTCCACGTAGTAGGCGTAGTCGCCGTTGGCCAGGTTGTTGTCGGCGTAGCTGGTGCTGTTCTTCGCCAGGCTGGCCAGCAGGCTGAAGTTGCCACCGCCGATGGAGCGCCATACCCGGTAGCCCGCCTCGGTGTCGTCCGCGGTGGAGGCCGGGTCGACCCAGCTCAGCGAGATGGAATTCTCGTTGACCACCTCACCCAGGAGCCCCGTCGGGGTCGGGGGCGGCAGGGTGACCACGGTCGCGGTGGGGATGCTGCCGTTGATGAAGTACTGGCCGATGCTGCCGTAGTCCGTGTAGCCGTTGGTCAGCGGATCGCCCACGCCGACGCCCTCGATGGCCAGCACGTAATCGCCGCCCGTCACCGTGGTGGTGATCTGGGCGAAGGTGTCGTTGGTCGGATCGCTCTGGGCGATGAGCGTGCCGCCGGCGGTGAAGAGCTTGGCCTGCACGTCCAGGTTCATGCCGCGGTTGCCCTGGGCGTAGTAGCTCTGGATCCAGGCCGGGGTGACGCTGAGGTCCACCGTGCCCGCGCCCGAGGAGAAGCTGAACAGGTCGATGTCGGTACGGTCCTCGATGACGCCCTTGTTGGCGGGATCGAGGTTGTCCGGATCGCTGACCGGGTTGGTGGAGAACACCACCGTGTCGCTCACTACCTGCAGGGCGGTGGCGGCCGCGAAGTCGGTATCGGCATGGTCGTCGGGGCGATAGGTCAGCTTACCGGCCATGATGGCCAGGTCGTCCTGGAACTGGGTGGCGTCCGCGTACTCGCCTTTGCTCCACTGGCTCACCTGGGCGTAGTAGCCCACGCCCATGATCGGGCCCCACTTGGTGTTGCCGCTGCCGTGACCTCCGTAGTAACCCTGCGTCGAGGTGGCATCGTGCGACAGGCCGAGGTTGTGGCCCAGTTCGTGAGAGGCCGCTTCCGTAATGTTGTGGGGGCCGGTGCCCACGCCGTCCGTAAAGACCAGTGCAGGCTGGTAGAAGCGGAAGTTGGAACCGCCCCAAACGCCCACGTAGGCCACGCCACCGCAGCCGCAGGTGTAGATCTCCGGACCTTCGACTGAGGCCTTGCGGGTGACCAGAATGTGTCCGACGTTGGGGCCGAAGGACGCGGGTTCTTCGGTCGTTACGTCGATGTCGTAAGGCGCGAAGTCTTCGGCGATGCGCTTCCAGGTCTCGGCAATGGCATCCAGCTCGGCTTGGGTGAAGGTGCTGAAATCGCCGTCGATGCTGTACGGGCGCATGGTCAGCGTGCCACTGTTCCAGGCAGTATTCGAGACTACTGCGCCATCCATGTCGAGATACACCACCCGGCTGGCGCCGGGGCGGCTGTGGAGAGTGAAGACCTCCGCGGCCGGCAGGCCCTGGATCGAGGGCTCGCCCGCGGCTTCCGCGGTGGCGCCGTTCTCCCGGATCGGGTCTTCGTAAAAGACGCCACCCTGGCGATCGGCGCGCAGGTGAGCGGCGTCCGCCGGTGTCCAGTCGAAATTACCCAGCCACTGCAAGGCCCGCTCGCGGGCGGCTTCCGGCAGGCGCTCCACGTCGTTGCGCAGGCGGCTGGCCGGAAGGGCGCCGAGGTCGATCGGCGCGCGCTCGACGGCGGGCGCCGCGGGCGCGGCCGAGGCCGAGGGGCCGGCGACGATCAGGGTGATGGCTGCCGCGAGGCAGGTAGTGGCAATCTTGTGCATCTGCGAACTCCCGAGTCTCTAGGGCCCTGCCTGGGCCCGTTGGATGATTCGGGGCGAGTGACAACCAGCACATTCCCCTCGACGGGGTGCATTAGGCTCTATCGATCGACCCAAACATATGCGTGTTTTCCGCAGACGCGATTTAAGTCCAGGCCAAACAGTCCTGTCCGCGTCCGGGATCACCTTTTGAGCCCATAAAACAATGGTTTGCGTGACATAATCAGCCTTGATGCTGGATCTCGGCCTGACCGGAACGCTCGCACTTGCCTGCCTCAGCTTGTGGGTGGGCATCGGTTTGCTACGTCGCCTGCCGCTGCTGGCCCGCTACAACCTTCCGCCGCCGGTGATCGGAGGGTTGGTGGTGGCCGCCGTTGGCTGGGTGTTACACGCCGGCGAGCTCGCGACCCTGCGCTTCGATACCAGCCTGCAGGGCCCACTGATGACCGCCTTTTTTACCGCCATCGGTTTCGGCGCGAGCCTCGACCTGCTGCGCCGGGGCGGCAGCCAGATGCTGCTGTTCCTCGGCCTCGCAGCCCTGCTGGCCGTGCTTCAGTCAGCGGTCGGCATGCTGGTCGCCGTGGGTTTCGGTCAGTCGCCCATTTTGGGTGTGCTGATGGGGACCGCCACCATGGCTGGCGGCCCCGCCACGGGGCTGGCCTTTGCTCCGCTATTTGAGGAGGCGGGCGTGGCGGGCGCCGAGGGACTAGCCATCGCCTCGGCCATGGCGGGCATCGTGCTGGGGGGCGTGCTGGGCGGGCCGCTAGCGACGCGCCTGATGCAGAGGCACCAGCTGCGCGGCCAGGCGGCGGGCGCTTCGGAAACGGTTACCGATGGCGCGGCGCCTGTCGATGAGCAGGAGCATGGGCTTCGGGGCACCGTTCATGCGCTGACCAGCCTGCTGCTGGCCATGTGGCTTGGGCAGGGGCTGAGCGCCCTCTGGACGTCGGCCGGCGTCACCCTGCCCGGTTACGTGGGCGCCATGCTGGTCGGCGCCCTGTGGCGCAACCTGAGTGACGCTGCAGGCTGGCTGGCTCCCCCGGTGGAGTCCATTTCGCGGATCGGCACGGTATGCCTGACCCTGTTCCTGGCAGTGGCCTTGATGAACCTGAGGCTCTGGGAACTGGCTTCGCTGGCGCTGCCACTGATGGTGAACCTCGTGGTACAGGCGCTTATGGTCTGGCTGTTCGCGGGCTGGGTGCTGTTCAGGCTGGTCGGCCGGGATTACGACGCCGCTGTCATGTGCGGCGGGTTCAGCGGCTTCATGCTCGGCACGACTGCGAACGCGATGGCAGTGATGAAAACCCTGGAGGACCGCTACGGGGCCGCGCCGCGTGCCTTCCTCGTGGTGCCGGTGGTCGGCGCGTTTTTCATCGACTTCACCAACGCGCTGACCATCACGGCCTTCCTGAACCTGCTCGACTGACCCCGGCTTTGCGAGTCAGTCCACCAGCACGACCTCGATCCAGCCGCGCAGGCTGTTGACGAGCCAAATCCGTTGGGCGGCGCGGAGGTTCTCGCGCGTGAGGGTGGCTTCCACCACCTCGCCTTGCTCCAGCAACTCGGCCCTCAGGACGCCCGGCAGCAGGCCGCAGTGCAGGGCCGGCGTCACTCGTCGACCTCCGAGGTCGAGCACCAGGTTGGCCCGGCAGGATTCGGTCAGCTCGCCCTGTCGATTGGCAAGGATCACGTCGTCGACGTCCGGACGTCCGGCCAGTGCCGCGTCATAGGCGCTCCGCCGGGTGGTCTTGTTGAACAGCAGGGGATCGGTCTCGTCCACCGCCTCCTCCGCCAGGGCGACCCGCCACACAACGCGGGTGTCCTGATGGGGTGACACCTCGATGTGGCAATGGCCGCGGCGCTCGAGCGTGATGCGCAGGCGCCAGAGACCGTTGGCATGGGCCTCACAGGCCTCGGTGATTTGCTGGCGGATGCCCGGCTCGTCACAATCGAAATCGAAGTAGTTGGCACTGGCCCGCAGCCGCTGCAGGTGTCGATCCAGACGCAGCGCTTGCCCTGCTTCCAGTCGAAGCGTCTCGAACAACTGAAAATCCGGTGTCCACCGTCGAGGTTGGGTCGCAAACTGTGCCTTGAGCAGGCACTCCTCATACTCCGCGTCGGCCTCGGAATCGGCAGTGATGCCGGCACCGACCCCCAGGGTGGCGCTGCCTGCGCCGCGGTCGAGGGTGAGCGTGCGGATGGGGACGTTGAAGATGGCGTCTCCGCCCGGCCTGAGCAGGCCGATGGCGCCGGTGTAGAACCCGCGCGGTGCGGCCTCCAGTGCGCTGATCAGTTTGAGCGTGCTCAGCTTCGGCGCGCCCGTCACCGAGCCGCAGGGAAACAGTGCTGCCAGGCATTGCCTGAGGCCGGTGCCCGCCGGCAGCCTCGCCTCGATGGTGGAGGTCAGCTGCCACAGCGTGGGGTAGCGCTCTGCCTCGAACAGCCTACTGACCGTCACCGTGCCGGGCAGCGCGAGCCGCCCGAGGTCGTTGCGCAACAGGTCCACGATCATGACGTTTTCGGCCCGTGCCTTGGGCGAGGCCTGCAGCGCGTCACGCAGGGCGAGGTCCTCCGCGAGCCACCGCCCTCGGGCTGTGGTGCCCTTCATAGGTCGGGCCCGGATCGTCTCGCCCGCGGTTTCGAAAAATAGTTCGGGCGACAGGCTGATCACCTGCAGGGGACCGACGTCGAGCCACGCAGCGTAAGCGGGCTGCTGGGCCTGCAGCAGTCCCTCAAAGATGTCCTCTGGAGCTGCCTTCGGCAGCGGGCCTGCCATCGGGAAGGTCAGGTTGACCTGGTAGGTGTCCCCGGCGCGTATCGCCTCCTGCACGGCTGCCACTTGATCCCGGAATTGGGCCCGATCGAGCGTGGGCGTGAGCGAGAGGGTGGGCGCCGGGCAGGCGGGATCGGCCGTGCCGGGAGGCAGAGGCGTTACCGAATCCGGGTGGAATTCGGCCGCCACGGCCAGTGGCATGTTCGTATCTCGCCTGCCAGCTGGCAGCCCGGGCAGAAAAGCGGCGGCGGCCTCGAAGGACAAAGCCAGCGCGACCCAGCGACCGGCAGCCGAGGCCTGCTCGGCGCGTGCGATCAGCGCGTCGACCTCCGCGAGCGACCAGGCGACGTGGGTGACCCGCGGCGAGGTCAGCCGTTGCGACCAGCGGGGGTTGCCATCCCAGGCGCGAAACCAGGCCTCGCGCAGGCTGGGTTCAGCCACCTGCTTCGGCCAGATAGAACCATTCGTAGCCGACTCGGGCGGCCGGATCGGGAAACACCACCCGCGCATCCCGCGGAGCGACGACTGGCGAGCCATCGGCGCGAAAGCCCACAGGCTCGCCGGCCGCAACCGGGTCGAAGCTGACCCACTCCCGGGCCAGGCTGTCCGCCGGGTCCTCGCGATCGATGACGGCCACCAGGCGCAGGCGCTCGAAACTCGAGGCGGGGGGTTCTAGCGGCAGGGCGGCCAGCCCCAACAGTGCGATGGCCTGACGGATGGCGCGATAGGCCACCTCCGGGGCAGCAGGATCCTCATGCTGTCCGCACTCGACGGTGATGCCATAGCCGCCACAGGCGCGGATGTACTCGGTGGTCCCCACGCCATAGACGGGGTCCGA
>JAURMS010000053.1 GCA_030830595.1 Gammaproteobacteria bacterium
CGGCCTTGGCAATCCGGGTTGGAGCTATCAGGAGGTCCTGCCCTACTTCCGAAAGTTAGAGCATAACGAGCGCGGGGCCGACAACTGGCGCGGGCAGGGTGGCCCACAATGGGTTTCCGATGTGCGCATCCGGCATCCGTTGACCGACGCCTTTGTGGCGGGTATGTCGGAACTCGGCGTGCAGCGCAACCCGGACCTGAATGGTGCCAGCCAGGAAGGCGTGGATTACTGTCAGGTGACCCAGAGAGGTGGCCTTCGGCATAGCACTGCCTCGGCCTATCTCGGCCCGGTAAGTAAACGGACAAACCTCTCGGTCGAGCTTGGCAGCTTGGTAGAGAAAGTGGGCTTCCGAGGTAGCAGGGCGGCCTCTGTGACCTATCGAGGTGTCGGAGGCGAGCTGAAGCAGGTTGCGGCTGGCAAGGGTATCGTGCTTTGTGCAGGCGCAATCGCTACCCCTAAAGTGCTGATGCTTTCCGGGCTTGGGGCCGTCGAGGACCTGACGAGACTAGGGATAAAAATGGTGGCCGAACTGTCTGGAGTCGGGGCCAACCTGCAGGAGCATCCCGGCATCATCGTCAGCCATCACGTGAAGGCCGGCACCTTGACCAGTGACCTCGGACCCCTGGCGTTGATCAGACATCTAGCTCAGTTCCTGACCCGAAGGGAGGGCGCCCTGACCTTCCCTGTGGGCCACGCGCATGCCTTGGTCCGGACGAGAGATGGGCTGGACGCGCCCAACATCCAGATCATTTTCTCGCCCTCGGCGTTCGACCATCACGAGAAAGGGGCTACGCCATACACGAAACCTGCGGTCACCATGGCGGTCGGCCTGTGCCGGGTGCAAAGTCGTGGCCGGGTCCGCCTGGACTCACCCCATCCGGCTAATGCGCCGAAGATCGAATATCGACTTCTGGAGGCCGCTGATGACGTCACTCAGTTGGCTGAGGGGGTGAGGTTCGCCAGGCAGCTTGTCCGCACACGGGCGATGGGCCCCCTGGTTCTTGATGAGCGCAAGCCGGGACTCTCCACTTCTGACCAGGCCGGCTTGGAGCAGGCGATACGCCAGCAGTCATTTCTGATGTATCACGCATGTGGCACCTGCCAGATGGGCCCCGATCCGGCACTTGGTGCGGTAGTGGCTCCAGACCTTCGTGTGCACGGCATCGATGGCTTGTGGGTGGCAGACGCTTCGATCATGCCCACCATTCCGGCAGGCAATATCAATGCGAGCTGCATCATGATTGCTGAAAAAGCGGCCGACCTGATCAGGGGCGCGAACGGGGGTAATCTGAATGAGTGAAACGCACAGCCCAGAGACCTGGCAGTCGAGGGCAAAGGCAGCTTCGTGGGACACGCGCCCATTCATAAATGGGCGCCGTGCCTCGGTGACCGGGGCTGCTGCAGTATCGAGCGCGGTTGAGGCAGCCAGGAATTCATTTCTGGACGAGCGCTGGAGCGGTCTTCCACCTGCGGCTCGTCGCGAGGTGTTGCTGAGTTTGGCCGCTTGCATAGACGCCAATGCAGAGGAACTCGGGCTTGGCGACAGTCTGGACATGGGAAAACCCATTTCTGCCGCCATCATTGAGGCGCACATTGCGGCACACTTCGTCCGATGGTTCGCCGAGGCGGCCGACAAGCTGCATGATGGCAGCACGGTGCCTGGCGGTCGGGAGTGCTTCGAACTCCACTTGCGCAGGCCGCGGGGTGTGGTGGCGGCAATTACTCCGTGGAATTATCCAGTCATCAATGCACCACTCAAATTTGCCCCTGCGCTGGCGGTGGGGAATTCCGTGGTGCTGAAGCCTTCCGAACTTTCATTGAGGAGTGCATCCCGCCTGGTCGAGCTGGCGCTGGAAGCCGGTGTGCCTGAGGGAGTCCTGAATTTTCTCCCCGGCGATGGGGCGACAGGCGACTTGCTGGCGCGGCATACCGATGTAGACATGGTTGCCTTTACCGGCTCGACCGCGACCGGGCGCGCACTGATGCGTTCGGTTGGCGACTCCAGCCTTAAGCCGCTACAACTGGAGTGCGGTGGCAAGTCACCTGAAATCGTGTTTGCGGACGCTGGGACAATGGGCGTTGATGCGATCGCTAGCAGCATCCTCGCCGGAAGTCTTGCCAACCAGGGACAGCTTTGCGTGGCCAGGACACGTATCCTCGTTCACCGTTCCCTGTATGACACGTTGCTCGAGTCCATGGTCGAATCCTGCAGGCGTATTGAGCCTGGTGACTCGCTTGATCCCGCCACACGCTTCGGCCCCTTGGCGAGTGCGGCACAATTCAACAAGGTCAATCGCTACATCGAGGAGGGTATCAGCGCTGGCGCGCGCCTTGTTCTCGATGGACGGCGTGACGGCATGGGATATGGCAGCGCACCAACCATCTTTGATCGGGTACCCCTGGCCTCCAGCATCGCGAGAGAGGAGATCTTCGGCCCAGTGCTATGTATTTTTGGCTTTGACGAGGATGACGAGGCGCTCGCCCTCGCCAACGATGGGCACTACGGCTTGGCCGCCACCGTCTGGACGCGCGACCTTGAGCGTGCCCACTTGTTCACCTCACGGCTACGTGCCGGCAAGGTCAAG
>JAURMS010000377.1 GCA_030830595.1 Gammaproteobacteria bacterium
CTAAAAGTATTGCACTTAAAATCAGATAACGATCGTGAAAAGTCCAATTAATCGAAATTGGTCCGGCAGATCGCGCCGCCGATTGACCCAATAAAACCATCCAGACTGCAAGTATTCCCATGACAAGTGTTATCGTTAGTCCGTCAGCGGGAATCAAAGGGTCAGCTGCCACCCCGGCAAGTTGCAAAACCACGAAGCCAGCAAATGCCCAGCCAAAGAGAAATCCAAATTCATAAACGACGCTACGACGTCTAATGCCACTAAGGATCAGAAAGCCGGTGCTCAGAATAAGGACAACGTACAGCCAGTTGTTCATGAAATGGCAAGCACCGTTGCTCGTAAATGAGCCGCGTAGTTTTCTTGGGAATAATGTTGAGCCGTCATTTTTGCCGCGGAACTCAGCGAATTCCGATAAGAAACATCGTCGGCTAACGTATTGAGTGCCTTGACATTGCCGTCCACGTCAAAAGGATCAACCAAAATTCCTTCCCGACCATGGGTCAATACGCTTCCCACGTTTGGGCTGACTAAAAGCGGTAGGCCAGCCGCAAGAGCCTCCAGGGACGACTGGGCTGAACCTTCGCAAATGCTTGGCAGAAAAAACACATCCGCCCAGGCAAGATGTTCTTGCACCGACCTGGCCTCGACCTTGCCAAAAAATTCCACATTTCGAGCCTGGAACCGGTCGGCTTCCCAGCCGGGCGAAAACGGGCCTACCAAACGGAAATCAGCAAAGTCTTTGCATCGTTCTGCCGTGTCGAGCACGACCGGCGTGCCTTTCCGCAAGCCCACCGACCCAACGGTAACCACCCGCAGGCGCCCCTGTGACGGCGGCTTAACCTTGTCAAACAATTTGGCATTCAGTCCATACGGGATGGACTTGATTTTAGACCTGTCTACACCAGCGTCAACCAAAGCGTCGGTTACAAATGACGAAGGACTAAGCACTAAACTCGCCAATTCCCACTCCGTGCGTTCGCGCTCTGCCATCTTGGCGACTAAGGATTCGGACACCGGCTGCTCGGTGCCGGGATACCGTTTAAGCGCCTCCCGGACCCAATACTGTTCGACGACGAAAGGCGCAATGGTTTGCTCAAGTACGGTAGGCAAGCCTCTTCTGTTTGCTGCTTCGAACAACTCTTTTGCGGCCGTGTTCAAGCCGTATACCACCTGTTCGCGGCCACTGAGGTAGCCAGCACTACGCCGTGCAAATTCACTGCTGTAGCGCAAGTACACGGAAAACAGGGCATCTGCATCCACCGCCCGGCGCCGGGCCAGTGCATAGCGAACCGCCAATTGCGGGTAACACTTGATCAAGGAGCGCGGTATGCCCGCGCTCCGAACCCTGGCGGACATCACCGGACACAGGTCAGTGACAAGCCTGCTCAGCAGCCCTTCCTGATGGAATGCCACGGCGACCGCATGGTTTCTACGAGCACCCAGTTGGGCGACAAACACCCGGGGGTTTGTCATTGGATCATTCTCAGGTACGGAAAATGAACTGCGGAAGCTTGCGCAGGTTCTTGGCGGCCAGGCTCGCCACGCCGCCGACGCCGTGGGCACGCATGGCCCAAAGATCCTGGCGTGATTTTCGCACCAGATTCCCCATGGAGCGATTGCTGATGCCACCGACGCGCATCTTGACCAGCACCTCCGGCAGGTAGCGGACCTTCAGGTCCTGAAACGTGAGCGCCCTCAGCAGCCATTCATAGTCGGCCGAGATATCCAGATCCAGCCGGTAAGGCCCTAGCTGGTCCCACAACCTGCGTCGAACGAACACAGTGGGATGCGGCGGCATCCATCCATACTTCAGACGGCGCCGCGAGTATTGGCCGCTACGCCAACGCCTCACGGTGCGATCGGGGTGATCGCGTTGCACGTAAAGAAGATCGCCATAGACCATGTCTACCGACGGATCCTGGAAGACCTGCGCCACCCGGGAAAGGACATCCCGGCGGGCAAAGAGATCATCGGCGTGCAGCAGGCCCAGGATATCTCCGCTCGACTTGGCAAAGCCCTTGTTCAGGGCATCGTAAACACCGCGATCGGGACCTTCCAGGATCTTTGCCACGGAGGTAACCCCTTTCTGCAGGTACTCCAAGCTGCCGTCACGTGAGCCGCCATCTGCCACGACGTGCTCTACCTCAACGCTCTGCTGACCGGCCACACTGTCCATGGCTGCAGCCAGATACGGCATGCCGTTGAACACGCTGGTGATAATACTTATTCGCATGATTGCGCTACGGCCAGTCCCACCCATTCCTTCAGGGCAATCCTAAACCCGAAGAGTGCCTCTGCCGAGGGCACCCACGCGCTGAAACCCTCTGGGGCAACGCGGGCGAACGGCCCGGCCGGCATCGGGGAGACCGTCACGCCTGCACACTCGAAGGCCCGCACGGCACGTCGCATATGCCAGGCAGAAGTCACCAGCACTGCGTCCTCCATACCCTCTGCATCCATGATGCGCGCGACCTCTCGAGCATTGCTGACCGTATTGAAACTGCCCGACTCCTGCAGCGTCACGGTTGCCGGCACCCCGAGGTCCTTAAGGAGTGCGGCCGTGGCAGCGGTCTCGGGTTCCATGACGGGCGCTTCCGGTGCCGGGCCCGCCGAGACGATCAACTTCGGCGCACAGCCTGCCGCGTACAATCTCGCCGCCTGCCAGACCCGATCCCCAGATTGTCCGATCCGTGCCTGGGGATCGCCAACGACCGCCGGCAGCATGCCACCCCCAAGCAGAACGATCGCGTCGGCCTGTGGACATTCATTCTCGGGGACTAACGCGTAAGGGGCTTCCAGTCTCTCGAACATCAGGTAACCGGTCCAGGGTAGCGAGGCCAACAGCAAGCCGGCCACGCTGGCCCACAGTAGTGACACCCCAAGGCGCCGGCGTTTGGGCGCCCCGTATAGCAGCGCCCCGGTCGCTGTCGCGAGCGCCCAGAGCAGGACCGGATCCACCAGGGCGGACGGCCTGATCAATGCGCGACCCGTCTGCCCGGATTGGCGGGTAAGGACAGGGCATCGAGCAGGCACTCCGCAAGCGCCGCCTGTCCCGCCGCGGTGAGGTGGATGTCATCCCGATAGGGCGACAAACCGGCAGCCTCTGCTCCGCCGAGACAGGTCGATCCCCACAGGAAGGGGATCCCCAATTGATTCAAGAGGCGCTGAATGCGAGCAAGTTCAGGGGACTTCTGAGATCGTTCCAACTCCCGACGCTCCGGATGGAGAACCACCACGACCTGCGGCACTTGTGAGGCGGCCAGTTGCAGGAACTCGGACAACTCCTGTGCTCCCTGCCCCATCGCCAGAGAAACCCTCGATGCCCGCTCCTTGGAATCCCCTGACTCAGCCACCAGGCTCAGCCAGGAGTGGACGATGACACGCCACACACCATCCCAAACTGCAGAGACAGGGCGATGCTCCGGATGTGTCGCCGAATTCAGGTCGGCAAAAGTGGGGTTGTCGCGAAGGTCATGGCCGGACACCACCAGCAGTACTGCATCGGCGTGGAAAAAGCCAAATTCCTGTACGTACGCCAGCCAATTGCCCGGCCCCCAGCTGCCTGCTGCGACATTGCCCACCGTTACCGACCCCGGACGCTCAGCCTCAAGGCGAGACCCGAGGAGTGCCGTTGCCAGATCGGCCTGGTCTGTCCGTTTACCCCCATTGACCACCGAGTCACCAAACACCAAAACTCTGTACTCCCCTGCCGCCTTATTGGGAGCAAAATCAGGACTCCTCATGCCGAAGTGGTTGACCTCGACCAGATTGCCATAGGGGCGGGCCACCTGATCCGCCTTGAGCAGGTATTCAATAGTCGGGTGCGTCACGTAAAGGATTGGGTCACCCAATTCAAGCCAGTACCGCGCCAGCAACTCAAGGACGATGACCACCATGGCGATCCAGCTGGCCCAACCGACAAAACGGCTCGGGAGTTTTACCATCCGGCCCCTCTCAGGCAGAACGCCGGGCCAGCACGACCATCGACTTAGCGACGATCGGAATGCGCCCCACGCGCTCGATAGTCGGGGGCTGAAATCCAGCCTCCCTCAGCAGCGTCGAAATAGTGGCCGGCGACCAAAACTTTATGTGCCCATGGTCCCAAAGCGCAGTCAAATGCTGGTCCCACTTACCAGTGACGGCCAGCGCGAGATTCTTCCAGTAGCCGTGATAAGGCGTAGACAGGATTGCGAGTCCACCTGGTTCCAGCAGATCAAACATGCGCTGGACAAATATCCTTGGTGAGTACAGATGCTCAACAACCTCCAGGCTAATCACCACGGGAAAACGCCCATATTTATTGGCCAAGTCGTCGTATACGGAACCCTCTTCGAGCTGAAGAGTTGGATACCGCAACCGTGCATGTTGAAGCCCGGATTCAGATACCTCTACGCCCGTCACAGCCCAGCCATGCTGCGACAACTCAAAGGCTACGCTCCCGTTGCCGAAACCCATCTCAAAGAGTCGTCGATCCACGCCCAGCAAACCAGTCGTCTCAAGCTGTCGAAGCACTGTGGGAACCAAGTAGTCATGCGAGGCGTTAAGCCCTGTCACTAAATGCTGGTATTCAGTGGCTAACATGGCTGGTCAGCTACCAGACAAATCGCAATCAAGCCGATTTCTGCCACACTACCAGTACGGACTTGCCAACCCGGTAACCCAAGACCGGATCCAGCAATCGTGACAGTCTTACCAACACCCGGTCCCAGAACAACACCTGCGTTTGGCTCGGCATTGAAGTCTGGAGAAGGAGGCGATTAGCAACAGAGGCCAACATGCCGACGCAGTCCAACATGCGCCATCGGATCACTTTCAAGGACGGCGGAGCAGTCCTGATCAAAGTCTTGGCTTTGTAGCGTCTGTAGTGCCCAATAGCACGATCAAAAGGGGTATACAGGGCGGGATGCGCCGGCGCAAGAACGACCAAGTATCCGCCAGCTCGCAACTTGCCAGCCGCAAGGTGCAACTCCTCACGATCAGCAAGGATGTGTTCCAGCACGTCCAGATAGAGAACAGTGTCTGCCCGGATATCCGGAGGCAGGGCCGACAGCCCGCCCCGCAACACCTCCACGTTACTCGGCAAGAGCTCACTCCGCCTCGCCTCTGCCAGCGTTTCACTCATGCCAACGTCAGGCTCTATTGCAACCCAACGCGTAGCATAGGTGGCCAAGCGCTTAGTACGGGTCCCAAGCCCTGCCCCGACCTCGAAGACTGTGCCACATAAATAAGGCATGACCTGCCTCTCGACAGTGTCACCCCAGCAAGTCGCCGCCGCGAATACCATGAGCTCTTGCCCGCTGTATTTGTCTAGGGCTGTGGCCACCAGGTCTCTACCCGTTGCATGTACTTAAGTCCGTCAGTCTTCGGAAAGAACGTCAACTGTTGCCGCGCCTGCAACGTAATAAATGCAAGCAGGGCTGCAAAGACGACACTGACGAGAGAAACAATTATAAGGGATCCAACCACCTGTGACGCCCAGCCAGGAATTGCCAATTCCGTCAGGAACCTGATTCCAGCAACACTCAAAATTGCAAGCAACGCGGCTATCGTGATACAGACGGAAGCAAAAATGAGCCTAGCGGCAACGCGATCTGAATAGACCGACATCGCGCTCAAGCCATGTACTGCGAGAGTCACCCAACTCATGCGACTTCGTCCCGAGTAGCGCGTTCCTCGGTCGGCAGGGATGACAATCACCGGCAGTTGTGCACGGCTAACAGCAGCAGAAAAGTGATTCCAGATATCGCCGTTACAAACAAGCCGTGCAAGCGCCTGCCAGGGCACTAGAGAGAAGTTTCCGAATGGCAGTTTGTGACCAGTAAGCCAACGAAACGTAAACAGGTAAATACGATATCCCAGCCTGAACCTAAGCGACTCCGAGCGCTTAGCCCGCCCCGCTACTACAATTGCTTCTTCATTTTCAAAAGAGGCATCTATTAGACGCAAGACGTCGGCCGGCTTATCCTCACCGTCTGCATCCATGATGACAGCCGCTTCCGCAATATTCGCGTTGACAACGTGAACCGCACCAAGCGCAATCGCCCGCTGATGTCCCATGTTCGCCGCAAGGCGCAGAATCTCCACCCGAGATATCCGCTTTAAACCTGACCAGGTCGACGCATCTGAAGGGCCAGCGTCAGCCGAACCATCATCGACCGCAAGTACCGCAACCTGCAAGGATTCAGGATGAGGCGACTCAGCCAGAATGCGATCGAGCTCGTGCACCAGCCGACTGAACGATTTCCAGTCCTCGTATACCGGTGTTATAACCACGATGCGCATAGAATATTCGGCGACAGAGCCATCCTGCAGTTTGGGCCTTGCGATTGGGGAAGTCTCAACCGCCTTCGGCAGAGCTACTGTGGGCAGTACACCTCATACTCCCCCAATAAACAGTCCGGTCTAAATGGGCTGCCCCCATAATAATTACTCAACAATACGATCCCTAACGACGCACCGAGAGCCCATCGAATCGCTGCCCAATATGATGGTTTAAAAAATGGCTGGATGCAAAAGATCAAGAAAGGGAGTGTTACCAACAGGTATCGAGAGGAGAATTGATGAACTATGCCGACCGCAGTACCAGCAAGAAGGACGGTTAGGCTTGTCATGGCAACGAAAATTGGATCATTACGGCGATGCCAAATGTGCCATGCGGAGGCAACCACAACCCCTGACGCACCGCCAATCAGAAGACCTGCCGACGCCACCTGAAATGGAGCACTTAACGGATCCGGAAGTCGAGAAGACAAACCAGCTGCGACCATGAGCCCAAGGTCACCCAGTTTCAAGCCAACCACTGTGCCCACAAGTACAACCGGCAGAACTACCGGCCAAGCGGATGAAAAGTAGGTAGGGGCCAGTATTAATATCAGCACCCCGAAATATCCAAACGCCAGCAAGCCGTGCCATAGATAAAGTCCACCGCCCACCCGGCCGACATAAGGCGGCACGATTCCACCCCAAATCATGAATACGGGACCTACAAGCAAGCAGAGGAAGGCTGTCGCTACCATGGCAGGCCAGCGCAAACGAGCACAGAAAAGTCCAATCGCAACGAGGCCCAGAGCAGCAGGCAAGTAAGTCTGCCGAGCAAGTATGGCAAACCCCAACAGAACCCCGGCCGCTAAAAAGGACACCCAGACCTTGTTTCTAGAAACGCCAGCGTCCCGTATTGGCCTAGCCAGGATTGCCAGAGCTAGGCTTGCCATCGAAAGTGCGGGCACTTCCGTCAAGGCCATGCCCCCCGCTACCCATAACGTCGGCACGGAAAAGACCATTGCGGCAAGCGCCCATGCTCGATCGACTTGCCAGGCCTGAAGCGTGTAAGCAATAGCCAGCCACGCAACAATAGTCAGACCAAAATTAACCCAGCGCACCTGCGGTGGCTCGAGTGCTGTCACCGGCAAGGCTAACCAGTGTACAAGGGCATAGAACGGGCCGGCAGGCGTATCGAGGGGCGCCGTAAGCATCTCGAAAAAACTCGCACCTCGAGAGAGCATTCTTGCGCCGGCCTGATAATAGCCCTCATCATAAATGAGGAAAGATGGCGAATTTGCAATGAGAAGCGCGAGAGCTAACAAGGCACAGGGACCGGCACATGCCAGCCAGCACGCTGCGTCTGATTTCCCTAAAGCTGAAGCGCCAGCCACCGCCACGCCGTCTCCACAATATTCTCCAACCCGGAATGCCGCGCACGCCAACCGAGTCGCTCAAACGCCCGTGACGGATCCGCCACCAACTCTGGCGGATCACCCACCCGCCTGGGCGCCAGGCGCACAGGCACTTCCTTACCGGCAACGGCCTCCACCGTCTCCACCACCTGCCGGACCGAGTGCCCCGCGCCGGTTCCCAGGTTCAGTGCCATGCTGTCCCCACCCGCCAGCAGATCCCTCAGTGCCAGCACGTGGGCCTCTGCCAGATCCGTCACATGAATGTAGTCGCGGATGGCCGTACCATCCGGGGTCGGATAATCGGTCCCAAATATGCTCAGCGGTGGACCTTTCCGCATCGCAGCCTGAATCGCCAGCGGAATCAGGTGTGTCTCGGGATCGTGACGCTCGCCGATCTCGCTCTCTGCATCCGCTCCCGCCGCATTGAAATAACGCAGTGCGGCATAGCGCATTGGGCTGACCGCCGCCGTGTCCGCCAATACTCGTTCGACCATCCACTTCGAGGCGCCATAAGGGTTGATCGGTACCTGAGGCGTCGCCTCGGAGATCGGCACACGCTCGGGGATGCCGTAGGTGGCGCAGGTGCTGGAGAAGACGAACGGCAGACCCCGCTCTGCGCTCAGCCCGATCAGGTTCACGGCCCCGCTGACGTTGTTGCGGTAATACTTGACCGGCTCGGAGACCGACTCGCCCACATAGGCGAAGGCCGCAAAGTGCATCACCGCAGCAGGACAATACCGGTCGAACACGGCCTGAAGCCGCGAAAGGTCCAGGATATCGCCTTCCTCCAGCGGCCCCCAGCGCACGGCCTCGCGGTGCCCGTACACCAGGTTGTCGTAAGACACCGGAGCAAAGCCGGCGATGGCCAGCGCCTTGCAGGCGTGGCTGCCGATATAGCCGGCCCCACCCGTCACCAGGATCACGGGGGCGCTCATGGACTCAGGCCGCCACCGCCTGGCGCTGAATGTAGCGATCGCCCAGCACCAGTACGTCCATTTTGGTGCGGAGGAAACAATCCAGCGCCTCTTCCGGCCGGCACACCACGGGCTCGTTCTCGTTGAAGGAGGTGTTCAGGACCATGGGTACCCCGGTCAGGTCCCGAAAGGCGCTGATCAGGGCGTAGTACCGAGGGTTGCCCTCCACCGTTACTGTCTGCAGCCGCCCGCTGCCATCGACGTGGGTCACCGCCGGAATCTGTGCCCGGCGCGCCTCGCGAATGGGGTACACCTGCATCATGAAGGGCACGTCGCCGTCCAACTCGAACCAGTCCGGCACCGCCTCTCGTAGCACGGAAGGGGCAAAAGGCCTGAACGACTCGCGACGCTTGATCTTGAGGTTCAGGATGTCCTTCATGTCTGCCCTACGCGGGTCCCCTAGGATCGAGCGGTTGCCCAGCGCACGAGGCCCCCACTCCATGCGCCCCTGGAACCACCCAATCACCTTGCCCTCCGCGATCGCGGCCGCCGTTCGCTGACAGAGCGCGGCCTCCGGTAGGGGCTCACTGACCTCGCAACCCGCTTCGGCAATGTCCGCCGCCCGAGTGCCCAACAGAGCGTTCACCTCCTGTTCCGACGCAGCAGGACCCAGATAGGCGTGCTCCATGGAGGTGCTGCGTACGCCCGTCTGCTCGTGCCAGACCGCGAGGCCCGCCCCGATCGCGCCGCCGGCATCTCCTGCCGCAGACTGCACGTAGACCCGCTTGAAGGGGGAGCGGACCGTGATCTTGCCGTTGGCGACCGAGTTCATCCCGCAGCCGCCGGCGATGGCAATGGCATCCAGCCCATAGCGGGGGTGCAGGGTGTTCAGCAGGTGGAAGAAGGCTTCCTCGTACATGGCCTGCGCGGAACGTGCGATGTCCTTGTGGCGCTGCTCGAGGGCCTGCTCCGGCCGCCTGGTCGGGCCCAGCAAGGACTCCAGGGCCGGACTGAAATGCTCCCCAATCACCGGTGCCCCGCCCGACCAGTCATGCGGAAGGTTTTCCCGCGCATGCCGGAAATACCGTAGGTCCAGACGAAAACTCCCATCCTCCTGCAACAGGACGATCTTGCGCATGGCTTCCATGTGCGTGGGCTGGCCGTAGGGCGCCAGACCCATCACCTTGTACTCGTCCCCGTAGTGGGGAAAGCCCAGGAACTGAGTGATGGCGGTGTAAAACGCGCCCAGGGAGTGCGGGAAAAACACCCTGCCATCGAGTGAAAGCTCCGAACCCCGCCCGACGCCCCACGCAGTGCTCGCGAAATCGCCAAAGGCATCCACGGACACCGCCACGGCCTCCTTGAAGGGCGAGCAATGAAAGGCGGAAGAGAGATGACACCGATGATGTTCGATGAAGTGCACCTTTGCCGCCACCGCCTTGCCCTCGAACGCAGCCCGCAGCTGCCCCCGGACGTCCATTTTCTGCCGACGGTTACCAAGGCGCTGCAGGACAAAGCCCGGACTCGGGCGTTTCGAAGCCAGATAGAGCAGCTTCCGCCACGCCTGGGCCCGAGGATTGGAGTTGATCGCAATGTGGTCGATCTGCTCGATCCCAAGACCCTGATCCTCAAGGCACCACTTGATAGCCCGCGACGGAAACCCCGCCCAATGCTTGATGCGCCTGAAGCGCTCTTCCTCGGCTGCCACCCCCACGGCGCCATCCCGCACCAGGCAGGCAGAAGAGTCTGCATGAAAGGCGTTGATCCCCAGTATGTTCATCCTCGACTCGTCCTTCTCATCTTGCTGTGTCTGATAGCATCCTCGTACATAGCGATGTATTGAGGCA
>JAURMS010000378.1 GCA_030830595.1 Gammaproteobacteria bacterium
CCCGGAGGGGTTCGACGAGCGGCTGCCTTGCAGCCGCGAAGGACCGCGATGCGAAGCAGCGCGGGTCCCGAGCCTGTGGCGAGGGACGAGGGCCGTAGGCCCGAGCCATCCCCGTGGGGGAGAGCAGGGCCGTAGGCCCGAGCCATCCCCGTGGGGGAGAGCAGGGCCGTAGGCCCGAGCCATCCCCGTGAGGACGCCATTTTTACTGGGTGGGCGCGGCTTGCTCCCGTTCCAGCAACTTACGCAGCAGGTCCGCAAACTGGGGCAGCGCCCTCGGGCCCGTGAGGGTGCCGCTGGCCCCGCTGCCCAGGATGGCGAAGGAGGGCACGGTCTCCGTGATCGAGCGGCCGTCGTAGATATCCTCCAGCACGCGCTCCAGCGGCTGACGTCTACCCAGGCAGTCGGCAAAGCGGTCGCGGTCCAGGCCGCTCTCCCCGGCGAGTTCGATGAGTGTGGTTTCGACTGACTCGTTGCCCCAGCGCTCCACCGTCGCGAACAGCTTGTCCTGCATCGGCCAGAATTGATCCTGCTCGGCGGCACATTCGGCGGCCACCGCTGCCAGCAGGGCCTGAGGGTGGGAGCGCAGCGGCAGGCTGCGGTAGATCCAGCGAACCTTGCCGCTGTCCACGAATTCCGCATCCAGGCCAGGTTGCACCTCAGCGTGATGCTTGGCGCAGGCCGGGCACTGGAAGTCCGAGAACTCGATGACGACCAGCGGCGCCTGCGCATCGCCCTTGTAAGGGTCTCCCCGCAGTGTGAAGCCCGGCCTCGCCGGGTCCGCTGCACGTGCCTCGGGCTTGGCCCAATCCGGCAGTTCTGGCGGCGGTGGCGCCTCCGGTTCCGGGACTGCTTCGCCGGCCAGCAGCGCGTCGATCACCTGCTCGAAGCGCGCGAACGGCTGGGCGCCGCTGATGCTGACAGCCTCTCCCGGATTGCCGCGGCGGTAGACGCGAAACGCGGGGGTGCCATTGATGCCGTAGCCCGCACCTTCCTCAACGCTGGCACGGACCGCGGCGACGGCTGATTCATCATCCAGGCACGACTCGATGAGGGGCATGGAGATGCCCAGCCCAACCGACGTCTCACGCAGAAAAACAGCGGGATCTGGCAACCTGGACCATTCGCCCTGTCGGTTGAACAGGCTGCCATGCAGCCTCCAGAAGGCTTCGGCATCGGATTGGGCGATGCAGTGAGCCAAGGCGTGACCCCGAATGGCGGTCGGGTGCAGCGAGTCGATCGGGAAATCGCGAAACACGACTTGTAACTGCCCCCCCTGGACATAGCGTTCCATCAGTTGGGGAACGGTTTGCTGGAAGTGCCGCCGACAGAATGGACAGAGAAAGTCGCTCCATTCCTCCAGCACCACGGGGGCATCGGGCAGGCCAAGGGCAGGGTAACTGGCTGCAGCGTCGGCTGGTGTCTCCGCCGCTGCGGCGTGGAAGAGACCCAGCCAGGTCAGCGAAATGGCCAGCAGGGCAGGGAGTGAGCGGCTCATCGACAGTCTCCTTGAATGGTCGTAAGGATAAACCATCCAAAAGAAAGGGGGCTGCGAAGCAGCCCCCAATTGTCCAAGCCCCTGACCTTCTTGTTTTACTGGAAGTCGATGGTCACGCTGTCGTTCGGCATCGGCATGACGTCTGTGCCTTCGTCGTCGCTGATGCCCAGGTTCGTGGTGCTGGTCTGCGGGAGCTCGAGTGTCGGGTCTGCCAGGTCCACCAGCACCTGGAAGGAGCACTCATAGGCCTCCCCGATCAGCACCGTCTCTGCCGTGCAGTCGGTGGCGTGCACCGCCGCATTATTGGCATCGAGCACGTCACCGTAGACGTCGTCCACCAGGCTGCCGATGTGGAGGTCCTCCGCGGTGGAGTCGTTGCGCACCACGAGCTTGAAGGTCACCAAGGCCTCATGAACCGTCTTGGTCAGCGCGGCGGCTGGGGCGACGTCGACGAAGCGGACGATGGCACTGTCGCTGGCGCTGACACTGTCCCCGTCATCGTCCAGTCCGGCAGCCGTGACTTCATTGGTGTGGCTGTCGTCGGCATTGCCTGCAAGCGTCAGGGTGAAGTTGCAGGTCTTTGACCCACCCGCAGCCGCCAGGTTGAACGGTAAAGTGCAGTCGGTCGCGAGATCGACCGGCGCGCCGTAAACACCGCCGTTCAGCTTGACCTTGTCCTTCAGGCTGCTGATGGAGACAGCGTCCACCCGTGACAGGTTGGTCACTACGACGCGGTAAGACAGGGTGGTACCCGGCAGGTAGACCTCGTCGATGTCCAGGCTGTCCGTCCAGTTGCCATCGCCCAGGCGTACCTGCTTGGACACCGAAATTTCCGAGCCCACGGGCGCGATGGTGACCGTCACGGGGTTCGACTCCTCGCTGTGGGTCGCGCCACCATCATCATCCGTGACGGTTGCAGTGATGACGTTGGTTTCGGCGGTCTTGTCCTTGCCGTTACCGGAAACGAACTGGGTAAAGCTGCAGGTGTATGTGCTTCCATACCCCAGGGCATTCGGATAAGGATTGCCCGAACTGTTGCACGATCCCTGTCCGCTCAAGTTGCCATACACGTCGTCAACGAGCGACTGGATAGCAATCGGATCCTGGCTCCCGGCCGGTGAGATGTTGGTGACGGTCACGGTGAAGGTAACGTTGGCACCGGGCTCCTCTACCTGACCAACGCTAGCGCTCTTGGTCACGGTGATGTCTGGGCGCGTATCGGTGATAGAGACGGCCGCCTGATCGTCACCGGAGAGCCGGTTGCCACGATCATCCACACCCGTGGCGCGAGCCTCGTCAGTAACGATGTCCCCCGCGTTGCCGGTGACCTGGGTCGTGAAAGAACAGGAATAGGAGTTACCGGCCTGGATACTGGCATTCTGGGTGCAGGTGCTCGAAAGGATGGCAGCGCCCTTGTTGCCCTGAAACACACTGCCGAGGCTCGTGACTACGTTGCCACTGCCGTCCACGAGTTGATCGCTCAGCCCAGTTAGCTTGATCGCGTTGGAGGGGTCGATGCCGTCGTTATACACCTTCACGGTGTAAGTAACGGGTGCGCCTGGTTCCGCCACACTCGCCTTCTCGGCCGTCTTCTCGACCCGCAGCTCTGCGGCCGGCACCTCGATGGCGACCTCGAAATTGGTCTCGCACTTGCACTTTGATGGCGCGCCAGGAAAGGCATCCGTGGGACTTGTGCATTCCTCATTAGATCCGCCTTGCCGCCAACGGGTGCAATAGGGAAGGTTCAAAAATCCATTGCCGTCCTTATCTTCGCAGAGGGCCTTCATGCGGATGACCGGCCGGAGCGGATTGCCGCCCTTGCGCGTGCTGATGTCCCCGCATGTATCGCCTTTTTGAGTGTTTTGATCAACATTAACGAAGACCCCGCCCTCATCATCCTCTCCGCTGGTGGGTAGTTTCGCG
>JAURMS010000379.1 GCA_030830595.1 Gammaproteobacteria bacterium
GGCATCAGGTGCCGGATCGATGAAGATGTGCTGGTGATTGAAGGCAGCGAGGAGGCGGGTATGCCTGGAGAGCAGCATCCCGTTGCCGAACACGTCGCCCGACATGTCGCCGATGCCGATCGCGGTGAAGTCCTCGGCCTGGATGTCCCGCCCGAGTTCCCGGAAGTGGCGCTTGACGCATTCCCAGGCGCCCCGGGCGGTGATCCCCATTTTCTTGTGGTCGTAACCGGCGGAGCCGCCGGAGGCGAAGGCATCCCCCAGCCAGAAGCCGTACTCGCCGGCAATGGCGTTGGCGATGTCGGAGAAGGTGGCCGTGCCCTTGTCGGCGGCCACCACCAGGTAGGGGTCCTCGCCGTCCCTGCGTACGACGTCCGCGGGCGCCACCACCCTGCCGTCGACGAGATTATCGGTGAGGTCCAGCAGGGAGCGGATGAACAGGCGATAACAGGCCTCGCCCTCGGCCGCTGCCGCGTCACGCCCCGGCGGCAGTCGCCTGGGCACGAAGCCGCCCTTGGCGCCCACCGGCACGATGACGGCGTTCTTGACGTTCTGGGCCTTCATCAAGCCGAGCACTTCCGTGCGGAAATCCTCCTTGCGGTCCGACCAGCGCAGGCCGCCGCGAGCGACCGCGCCCATCCGCAGATGCACGCCCTCCAGACGCGGCGAATGCACGAAAATTTCCAGCGCCGGCCTCGGTGCGGGCACCTCCGGGACCTTGCCCGGCTCCAGCTTGACGGCCAGGTAGGGCAGGGACTGGCCCAGCAGGTCGCGGCGGTAGAAAGTGGTCCTGAGTGTCGCCTCGATGGCGGCCAGGTAACTCCTGACGATTCGATCCTCGTCTCCCCGGGTGATGCGCTCCAGCGCACTGATCACGGCCGCTCTCTCCCGGGCTGTCCTGCGGCGCCGTTCAGGGCCGGTCAATGCGGGGTCGAACTGCGCCTCGAACAGCGCCACCAGCCGGGAGGCTGCCGCCGGGTTGGAAGACAGCGCCTCCTGCATGTACGACTGCGACAGTGGCAGGCCCAGTTGTACGAACCAGCGACCGTAGCAGCGCAGGACGTTGACCTGGCGCCAGTCCAGGTCGGCTTCCAGTACCAGCCGATTGAAGCCGTCGTTCTCGCAGTCGCCGGCCCAGACCCGTTCCAGGCAGGCCATGACACGCGGCCCGTCGGTCGCGAGGTCGATGGCCACCTCCCGATCGTGCTGCAGTTCGAAGTCCTGGATCCAGGCCGCGTCACCTCCCACGTTCAATTCGTAGGGGCGCTCGCTGATCAGTCGCAGCCCCAGATTCTCGATAGCCGGCAAGGCGTCGGAGATGGGCATCGGCTTCCCCACGCTGAACAGCTTAAAATGCACCTGATGGGCGGCCTCTCCCGCGACCCGCTGCAGGCGCATGACCCTACGGCCTCCCGCCTGCCGCAGCTGCTCGAGGTGCAGGAGGTCGCTGATGGCGTCGCCAGGATCGGTGTCTTCCTGATACGCGGCCGGGAAAGTCCCCAGGTATCGGCGGCGTGCGGCAGGATCAAGGCCCGGTTCAACCCGCATGGCCGACCCAAGACGGTCCTCCCAGCTGTGGGTGAGGATCTCGATCGACTGTTCCAGTGAGGCAAGGTCCGGTCGAACCGCATCCGGGCCGCTCACCCTCACCAGCAGGTGCAGCCTGGCGAGGCGGGAGGCCGACAGCTGCACCTGCGACTCGACCTCCACGCCCTCGAGGGCCGTCATCAGCAGCGACTCGATGCGCTCGCGCACTCCGGTGTTGTAGCGATCACGCGGGACGAACACCAGGCATGAGTAGAAGCGACCGAAAGGATCGCGCCTGACCAGTAGCCTGACCCGTCTGCGCTCATAGAGGTTGACGATGGCCCGGACGATCCGCACCAGGTCGGCTACGCTGGCCTGAAACAGTTCGTCGCGCGGATAGGCCTCCAGCACGTGCAGCACCGACTTGCCGTCATGGCTGGCAGGGTCCAGCCCGAACCGGCGCACCACCTCGTCGACCTTGTGCCTGAGGACCGGGATCCGTCGTGGGCTGCCGCTGTAGGCCGTGGAAGTCCACAGCCCGATGAAGCGACATTCGCCGGTGACCTGGCCGCTGGAGTCGAAAGTCTTCAGCCCGACGTAGTCGAGGTGGGTCGCGCGATGGACCGTCGACATGGCATTGGCCTTGGTGATGATCAACGGCTCCGCGCTGCGGGCAAACTCGCGGATCTCGCCCTGTAACTCGACGGCCTTGCCGGTCCTGCGACCTGCCCTCATGAGGCCGAGACCGCTGGCGGTTCTCGGCACCAGCCGGTCTCGGGCCCGGCCGCGTTCGAGGCGGTACTCCCGATAGCCCAGGAAGGTGAAGTGGTTGTCCGCCATCCAATCGAGCAGCGCACTCGCCTCCGCGCGATCGGCCCTGACCCGAGGCGAGGCGCGCAGGCGTTGCGCCAGCTGGCAGGCGCGTTCACGCATGGCTTGCCAGTCTTCGGTGCTGGCCCGGACGTCTTCGAGCGCATCCCTCAAGGCGCGCTCCAGCCCTGCCGCGCGCCGCGGATCGTCGATCGAGTCGACTTCGATCAGCTGCCAGGACTCGTAGCGGCCGGGACCGGCCTCACCCGCGACGCGCTTGAGTCGGCCGCTGCGGTCCCGCTCGACCCTCAGCACCGGGTGCACGATCATGCTGACTTGCAGCCCCTCACGGGCCAGCACCATGCCGACTGAATCCACCAGGAAGGGCATGTCGTCGGTGATCACCGAGACGAAGCTGGAGGTGCCGTGGCGCAACAGGCCGACCAGCCCCTCACCATGCCGTCGCCGCAGGCCAGCCCGGACCTGCAGTTCCATCAGTTCCGCCAGCGCAGTCGGGGTGCGGGTCCCGAGGTCCTCCTCGCCGACTCCCCGATAGAAGTTGACTGCCAGTCCCTTCAGTCCGATCGGCAGGTTCCGCGGCCTGCGGCGCTGCGCCGCGGCCTCGACCGCCTCGATGATCCTGAGCCGCCGTGCAGGTAATTTCCCGACCATGCTGGGTTCACCGTGGGCGTGTCAGCCCGGATCCTGGGTAGCCTCGATTATACGACCGTCATGCAGTTCACGGGCTCGACGGGTCAACAGTTCAAGGATGGAGTTCAGTCGCGCCTGCTCGGCCCTGGGAAGGATCTGCAGAAGGTCGCGTTCATAAGCCAGCGCTCGCGGGGCCACATCGCGATACAGCGCCTGCCCGACCCGCGTCAGCTCAAGCGAGGTGCAGCGGCGGTCGTCGGTGGAGCGCCGCCGTGACAGCCTGCCCTGGCGGAGGAGTCGCGCAACGGCCCGGCTGACGGCGACCTTGTCCATGGCGGTTCGTGCCACCACCCCCGCGGCGGTGAGCCCGGGGTGCTGGGCGAGCACCGCGATCACCCGCCATTCCGGCGGGGTGAGTCCATATTGGGGGGCGTATAAGCCCGCGAGGCTGGCGGATAGCGTGTTGGCCAGCACGGACAGTCGATAGGGCAGGAATTGCTCCAGATGCAGCACTGCCTCTGGACTGTTCGAGTTCATCGGTTTTCCTTTGCTAGACGGGCTGGACTATAATAGTTTCAGATGTAACTAAAATCATCCCTGCCACGGAGTTTCGCCATGAGCCAGATCGCCGACAATCCGATGGGGACGGACGGTTTCGAGTTCGTCGAGTACACGGCTCCAGAACCGGATGTGCTGCGTGGCCTGTTCGAGCGGATGGGTTTCCCGGTGGTGGCCAGGCACCGACGCAAGAACGTGACCCTCCATCGGCAGGGGGACGTCAACTTCATCATCAACGCCGAACCCGGCAGTTTCGGCCAGCGATTCGCCGCCGAGCATGGTCCCTCAGCCTGCGCCATGGCGTTCCGGGTGAAGGACGCCGCCTACGCCCACGCCCGCGCCCTGGAACTGGGGGCGGAGCCCGGACCCTCCACGGCCGGCCCGATGGAACTCAACATTCCGAGCATCCGCGGGATTGGCGGGAGCCTGATCTACCTGGTCGATCGCTACGGGGGCCCGTCGATCTACGACGTCGATTTCGTGCCCGTCACCACGCCCTCCAGTATTCGGGGCGCCGGCCTGACCCTGATCGACCATCTCACCCACAACGTCAGCCGGGGGAACATGGACCGGTGGGCCGGCTTCTACGAGCGCCTGTTCAACTTTCGCGAGATCCGCTACTTCGACATCGAGGGCAGGAAGACCGGGCTGTTCAGTCGGGCGATGACCAGCCCCTGCGGCAAGATCCGCATCCCGATCAACGAGTCCCAGGACGACAAGAGCCAGATCGAGGAGTACCTGCGCGAGTACCGGGGTGAGGGCATCCAGCACATTGCCCTGGCCACTGACGACATTTACTCCAGCGTCGACGCCCTGCGCTCCAACGGCGTAGCCTTTCAGGATACGCCTGACACTTACTACGAGGGTGTCGAGAAGCGCGTATCAGGCCACCGCGAGGACCTCGAGGCGCTGCGCAGCCGACGCATCCTGATCGATGGTTCCCAGGGGGAGGGCATCTTGCTGCAGATCTTCACCCAGAACGTCATCGGGCCGATCTTCTTCGAGATTATCCAGCGCAAGGGTAATGAGGGCTTTGGCGAGGGCAACTTCAAGGCCCTGTTCGAGTCCATCGAACTCGACCAGGAGCGTCGCGGCGTCATTTAAGGGGAGCCTCAGGGCTGGTGCGCGCGGGCCAGGTAGTCGTGCGAGCGCATTTCGGTCAGCCGGCTGGCCGTGCGAAGGAAGTCGTGGGCCAGTCGCTCGCCACGGTACAGCGACTCTGGCGGGGCTGCGGCTGACAGCACCAACTTGACACCGCGGTCATAGAATTCGTCTACCAGATGGATGAAGCGCCGCGCCGCATCATCGTCCGACGCGGCCATGATCGGTACGTTGGACAGCAGCACGGTATGGTGGGTGCGGGACAATTCGGTGTAGTCGGCCTGACCCCGCGGCCCTCCGCAGAGGGCCTGGAAATCGAACCAGGCCACGCCGTCGGCTGCACGCAGGACTGGGACCTGTCGCCCCTGCAGGCGCAGCGTCTCAAGCTTCTCCGTCACCCGACCGGCCACCGCTGTAAAACGTTCCTCAAGGGCCTGCTCCGAGGCAGGATCCGTGCAGTCGAAGTACAACGGTGCCTGCTCCAGCGCCCGCAGCCGGTAGTCGGTGCCGCCATCGACCTCGATCACCCTCAGGCGTCGCTCGATCAGCTCGATGGCCGGCATGAAGCGCTGTCGTTGCAGGCCGCCTTCATAGAGCCGGTGCGGGGGCAGGTTGGAGGTGACCACCAGGGCAGTGCCCCGATCCAGCAGTCCGCCGAACAGCCCGGCGAGCAGCATGGCATCGGCGATGTCGTGGACGGCCAACTCGTCGAGGCAGAACACGGGCGCCTCGGCAGCCAGCGCGGCTGCCACGTCAGCCAGCGGATCGGGTCGGTGGCGGAGGCCGGCCAGTCGCTCGTGCACTTCCTGCATGAATCGATGAAAGTGACGGCGGCGTGCCGCCGCGCCGAGCTCGCTGGCGAGCAGGTCCATCAGGAAGGTCTTGCCGGTGCCGACGGGGCCCCACAGGTACAGCCCGCCCGGCTGGCCCGGGCCGGAGCTGAACAGCCGGTCGAGCCAGCCTGTACGACGGTGCGCCCGCCGGTGGATCTCGGCCGCCAGCAGGTCCATGGCCTGCACGGCTGCGACCTGCGCGGAATCGGGTGCAAAGCCCCGCGCCGCGAGCGCACGGGTATAGGCCTCCGCGAGGGTGCTCAGGTCTGAAGCTCCGGGCGGCCCCGGAAGTGTTCGAGCGCTTCCGGGTTGGCCAGTGCCTCGGTGTTGCGCACCGGCCGGCCATGGACTGCGTCGCGTACGGCGATTTCCACAATCTTGCCGCTGCGGGTCCGGGGCACGTCCGCAACCTGCAGGACGCGTGCCGGGACGTGCCGCGGCGTGGTGTTGCGCCTGATCTGCTCGCGGATGCGTCCCGTCAGTGCCTCGTCGAGCGTCAGCCCTTCGCGCAGGCGTACGAACAGCACCACCCGCACGTCTCCCTCCCACTGCTGGCCGATGACCACGCTTTCCAGCACCTCGGGCAACAGCTCCAC
>JAURMS010000380.1 GCA_030830595.1 Gammaproteobacteria bacterium
GAGGACGTACACCACCCGCTGCACGCTGCCGCGCGGCGCTCCATAGCCATTGGGCCAGCCACCCCGGGAGAACTCCACGAGGTCCGAGGTGTTGGCATCCGTCGCAAAGGCCGGACGGTAGCCATCACCCACGGGTTGGCGGACAGGTCGCGGCGCGAGCTGGCGAAAATCAGTGACCATCAGGGTGATCGCCCGCTGCACCTCGCGAAATCGCGTCGCACTCTCGCGAGTGCGCTCGACCACCAGCCGGGTTTCTGCCACCCCGCGGTGGGCGAGCACCGACATCACCGCCAGGATGACGGTCGCCACCAGGACCTCGATCAGGGTGAAGCCGGCAGCTCGGCGGGTCATTCCTGCATCTCCCCGCTTTCCGGAGGCGGGGTACCCGCATCCGGGGCCTCTGGTTCCATCTCGTCCTCGCCGCTGTCCCCCTGCTCGCCGCCGGGCTGGAGCCACTGCGGCGCACCACGAGGCGTGGTTTGGGCCACCTTGCCCAGGAAGCCGCTCAGGCGGGACAGGGAGCCCTCGCCATTGGAGTCGGACAGGCGCACTTCCACATCGACACGGACGAGGTCCGGCACCGGCGTCTCCGATACCGTGCTCTCCCAGGCCCATTCACGGCCTGCATACTCAACCGTGCCCGAGGCCGTCCCGACCGAGGGCAGGGCGCCCCTCAGACGAATCTCGGTGAGTTGGTTGTCGGCGATCCACTCTGCGAAGGTTCTATCACGCAGGTGAGCAGTGTTGTTGACGGTATCGCTGACCACGCGGAAGACGGCCAGGAGTCCCAGGGCGACGACCGCCATCGCCACGACTACCTCTATCAGCGTAAAGCCGGCGGGTCGCCGCTCACCGCTCGACATCAGCCACTTCCATGGTGCCGTCGACGGCCCCGAGCAGCATGCGTCCGGCGTCGGTCGCGCCGCGCCTCAGCACCAGCCGATACGGCGTCACGTCGCCGCTGGCAAACACCAGGACCTGCGGCATGACGACCTGTTCAGAATCCGGAGAGGGTCGGAGCAGGACCCTGCGCGCCTCGACCTCGAGTTCCGCCAGCAGTCCGTCAGGAAAGGCATGGCGCTGCAGCCAGCGATCATCTTCCACCACCTGCCAGCCTTGCAGGCCATCGAGCACCATCACGCCGTACCCTGAGGTATCCATGAACAGGCCGTAATCACGGCCTTCCAGCTCGGCCTGCTCCAGGGTGACCGCCATCACGTCGGCCAGGCGGTCGATTTCACTATTGACTTCGCTGTCCTTGCCCAGGGCACCGACTGCGACGGTCATGACCGCCGCCATCAAGCCGACGATCACCAGGACAACCAGCAGCTCGATGAGGGTAAAGCCCCTGGCTACCGGCGCTTTCACTCGATGTTCCAGTTCCCTATGTCGGCATCCGTTCCCTCACCACCGGGCTGGCCATCGGCGCCGAGGGAGTACAGGTCGTAGGCGCCTCCCCGGGTACCCGGCGACAGGTACTGGTAGTCGTTGCCCCAGGGGTCCTTGTTGAGCTTCTGCACATAACCACCGTCCTTCCAGTTCCGCACGGACGGGTCGGCGGGCCGGGTCACGAGGCTCTGCAGGCCCTGGTCGGTAGTCGGGTACTGGAAATTGTCCATCCGGTACAGGTCAAGGGAAGTGGAGAGCGTCCGGATGTCCGCCTGGGCCTTGGTCACCCGGGCCTCGTCGACCCGACCCAGCACCTGCGGCCCGATCAGCGCGCCGAGGATGGCGATGATCACCATCACGACCATGATTTCGATCAGGGTGAAACCCCGCTGCGATGCCATTCTTAACCCCTTTCCAGGCCCCCGCCCACAGGACGCGAGGACAATCCAAAGCAGAAATCATAGCAGACGCGCCCAATCCCCCCGGCTGCCACCTATAATTCGCGGCGATTCGTGAACGAGGGCACACTCTTGAGCTTGGCATGCGTTTTTCCGGGACAGGGTTCCCAGTCGGTCGGGATGCTGGCGAGCCTGTCCGATGTCCACCCGGCGTTTCGGGCCACCTTCGACGAGGCCAGCGAGGTGCTGGGTTACGACACCTGGGCCATGACCCAGGAGGGGCCGGCCGAAGCCCTGAACGCTACAGTGAACACCCAGCCCCTGTTGCTGGCCGCGGGCGTCGCGGTTTGGCGGACCTTCCGGGCGCTGGGCGGTCCGCCGGTCAGCGCCATGGCCGGGCACAGCCTGGGAGAGTTCTCGGCCCTGGTCTGCGCGGGATCACTGCAATTCCGGGACACCGTCGAGCTGGTCCGCCAGCGCGGCCGTTTCATGCAGGAGGCCGTTCCCACGGGAGAGGGCGCCATGGCCGCCATCCTGGGCCTGGACGACAGCGACGTCGAGGCGGCCTGCCGTGAGGCGGCTGGCGAGGGAATCGCCGAGGCGGTGAACTACAACTCGCCGGGCCAGGTCGTGATCGCGGGTGATACCGCTGCAGTTGAGCGGGCGATCCAGGCCTGCAAGGCCCGCGGTGCCAAGCGAGCGGTCGCACTGCCGGTCTCGGTCCCGTCCCACAGCCCCTTGATGCAACCCGCCGCCGACCGCTTCAGGGCGCTGCTGGCTGACGCGGACATCCGCCCCCCGGAGACTCCGGTCTACGCATTCGACGGCAGCCTGTACTCCGGTCCGGAGTCCATCCGCGAGGGCCTCTACCGTCAGCTCTTCAATCCGGTACGGTGGTCCACGATCGGCGGTCGCCTTATTAGTATGGGTGTGCGAGTGGTGATCGAGGCAGGCCCGGGCAAGGTGTTGGCAGGGCTCATGCGTCGACTCGACGGGGGACGCGATCTGCAAATTCTCGCGATTGACGGCGCGGAGGCCCTGCAGGCGGCCTTGGACGCAACGGGTAAGGGAGAGTAGGCATGGCGCAAGCAGGGGTACTGGAAGGCAAGGTGGCGCTGGTGACCGGTGCCAGCCGCGGGATCGGTCAGGCCATTGCGTTAGAGCTGGGGGCCCTTGGCGCGACCGTGGTGGGTACCGCGACGTCCGAGGCCGGGGCAGCCAGCATCAGTGAGTACCTGGCGGCTCGATCGATCAAGGGGAGGGGTCTGGTACTCGACGTGGCCAGTCCCGAGTCCTGCGACGCGGCCCTGCAGGGCCTTGAAAGCGCAGAGGGCTCGCCGTCGATCCTGGTCAACAACGCCGGCATCACCCGGGACAACCTGCTCCTGCGCATGAAGCCGGAAGAATGGCAGCAGGTGCTCGACACCAACCTCTCCGGCGCCTTTCGACTGGCCAAGGGGACCCTGCGTGGCATGCTGAAGGCGCGCTGGGGCAGGGTCATCAACATCGCCTCCGTGGTTGGGCTGATCGGCAACCCCGGGCAAGCGAACTATGCGGCGGCCAAGGCGGGGCTCATCGGCTTTTCGCGGGCGATGGCCCGCGAAGTCGCCTCCCGGGGTGTCACCGTCAACGTCGTGGCCCCTGGGTTCATCGAGACCGACATGACCCATGCCCTGGCCGAGGAGCAGAAGGCCGCGCTCGCCTCCCAGATTCCGCTCGGCAGGCTGGGAAGCCCCGGCGACGTCGCTGCCGCCGTAGCCTTTCTCGCAGGCCCGGGTGCCGACTGGATCACCGGTGAAACCATCAACGTCAACGGTGGGATGCACATGCCCTGATGGATGAGGTTAGGACCGCAAATCATTAAAAAGTCAATATATATTGTCAAAAAAGTCCTGATCGGCTGGCGGTAGGCTTGGAGCTTGCCTTACAATGCCGGCGCCCGCTCGGCCCTGAGCCGACCAGGCTTTTCTGGTTCACACAGGATAATGGTCAAGATGAGCACAGTAGAAGAACGGGTTAAGAAGATCGTGGCCGAGCAGCTCGGCGTGAAGGAAGAGGAGGTCACCAACGACGCCTCCTTTGTTGACGATCTGGGGGCTGACTCGCTCGATACAGTCGAACTGGTGATGGCTCTCGAAGAGGAATTCGAGACCGAGATTCCCGACGAGGATGCCGAAAAGATCACCACGGTCCAGCAGGCTGTCGATTACATCACCGAGCATCAGTCCAAGGCCTGATTCCATCTCTAACAGGGCTCCGATCGGGAC
>JAURMS010000381.1 GCA_030830595.1 Gammaproteobacteria bacterium
GACCAGCGCTGGGCCCGCAACATGCTGTTGAACAAGTGGCTGGATTATTGTTTCGAGCGAGGTCACGGGTTCGCGGGGAGGCCCGCGCGGGTGCGACCCTCGGCCGCCACGGCCTGACGCCAGTTGTTCAGGTCATCCAGCCAGGCGTAGAAAGCCGGCACCAGGAACAGCGACACCACGCTGCCGAATCCGAGCCCGGAGATCAGTGCCCTCGCCATGGGGTAATAGGCTGGACCATCTCCCCCGATCTGTGTGTCGGTCAGCGAAAGCGGCAGCAGCGCAAGTAGGGTGGTGAGCGTGGTCATCAGGATCGGCCGTAAGCGGTCCCGGCCGGCCTGCAGGATAGCCTCGCGGCGATCCATGCCCTCGGCCCTCAGGTCGATGATCCGCGCCACCAGGACGATGCCGATGTTCACCACGACCCCGATCAGGATCATGATGCCGATCATGGCCATGAAGGTCATGGGCGTCCTGCTGAGCGCCAGGCCCCAGAAGGTGCCGACGGCGGCGAAGAGAATGGAGGTGATGATCGAGATCGGGTGCAGCATGGACTCGAACAGGGAGGCCATGACCAGAAAGATCAGCGCCACGGCGAGCAGCAGGTTGATGGACATATCCCTCATGGCTTCCTGGCTGTCCTGCACGCCGCGCCCGAACTTCCAGCTGTAGCCTGGCGGCATGGCGTAGCCGGCCATCAGCTGTTCCGCCTCCTTCCGCACCTGCTGCAGCGACGCATCCTGCGCCACCACCCCCTCCAGCGTGAGCGTGGTCAGGCCGTCGACCCGCTGGATGGAGCGCTCGGCCGTCACCAGCTCGAAGTCGGCAACGGCCCCGAGCGTGGTGCGGGTGCCGTCGGGGAGGAACAGCGGCGTGGCGGCGAGGTCGTCGATGGTCTGTCGCGCGTCGGCGCGGAAAGCCAGGCGCATCTCGACTTCACGGTCGCGGGAACGGAATTCCCGCAGCCGGTCGCCGCGCATGGCCACCGCGATATTCCGCGCGATGTCTCCGGTTTGTAATCCGAGCTGGGCAGCAGCCGCCCGGTCCACCCGAACCCGCAACTCCTGCTCGCCGGCCTGCGCGGTCGAGGTGACGCTGTCCAGCGCCGAGAGCTGTTCGAGCCGCGAGGACAGGTCCCTTGCCAGCAGGCGCAGGCGTGCCGTGGATTCTCCGGAGATCTGCAGCGAGAAACCCTGACTGCCGCCGCTGTTCTCGTCGAAACGGAAGCTTGGCTTGCCGATGATGATCTCCGGCAACTCGGCCTCGATGGCGCTCATCACTTCGCGCGGCTCCATCGGCTGCTCGTCCTGCGGCAACAGCTTGATCGACGAGGCGGCATTGTCGTTGGTGTAGAAGCTGTAGACGAGGTCGATGCCGAAGCGCTCGCGGTTCTGTTCCAGGTAGGTTTCCACCCGGTTGACGGCCTCCTCCACGCGCTCGAGTGGATAGGTGCCCTCGATATGGTAGGGCAGTTGCAGGCGGTCGGACGGATCCTGCGGGAACATGTCCACCTTCAGGAACTGGGTGGCGAACAGTGGGATCGGCGAGAGCAGGATGAATACTACGGCAGCCGCGGTGCTGCGCGGGTGGTCCAGGATCCATGCGAGCCTGCCTGCGTACCAGTCCTGCAGGCGCAGGATCCACGTGCCGCTGCGGGCCTGTGGCGGAGCAGGGAAGCGCGCCGTCAAGGTCGGGATGATGGTCTGCGCCACGACCAGTGAGGCGAGGATGGCCACCACGATGGGTACCGCGACCTGCACCAGGAATACCGACACGACGTTCTGCTGGCCGAACACGATGGGCAGGAACACGATGATGGTGGACAGGGTGCCGGCCAGCACGGCGACACCCACCTCGTTGACGCCGGCGAGAGTCTGGGTGAGGGCGTCTCCGTCGCCGCCCTGACGGCGACGGAAGATGCTCTCAGTAGTGACCACGGCGTTGTCCACCAGCATGCCGATGGCCAGCATCATGCCCATCATGGTGAGCACGTTGAGCGTGAAATCCAGGAAGTAGAGCGCTGCAAGGGTAATGACCAGGGAGAACGGCGCCGCCAGGCTGACCACCAGGGTAGTGGGCCAATCTCTCAGGAACAGGAACAACACCACCAGGGCGAGGACCGCGCCGATCAGTCCGGCATTGCGCAGGTCGGCCAGCGAGGAGCGGATGTTGCTGGCCTGGTTGCGCAGGATGATCACCTCGGTCCCGCTCAACTCCGGCTCGGCGGTCGCCTTCTCGATGAGGGCCATGATCCTGTCGGCCACTTCCACGATGTTGGCATCACTGGTCTTGTACACGTCGAGGCCGATGCCCGGCTTGCCGTTCAGGTGCCGGCCGACCGTCAGGTCGGGGCTCAGCAGACGAACATCTGCGATGTCGGCCAGCCGCAGGTCGGGGCGGATCAGCAGGTTCCTGACGTCGTCGACGCTCCGGAACTCGCCGACCGGGCGAATCGACAGCCGCTGGTTCCCCTCGATGATTTCCCCACCGCTCACCGAGAAGTTGGCCCGTTCCAGCCGCTCCCGCAGCTGGACGACGTCGACCCCGTGGGCGGCAACCCGTAGCGGGTCCACCAGGATGCGCATTTCCAGGGGCTCAATGCCCTCCAGCTGCACGCGCGCCACGCCATCAAGCCGCTCGAGCGGCTTCTTGAGGTAGCGATCTAGTAGTTCGTACTGTCTCGACAGGTCTTCGCTGCTGGAGATGCGCATGGTGACCACCTGACCCGCTTCACTGGCGAAAACGTTGGTCTGGATGCGGTCGGCGCCATCGGGAAACTGATCACGGATCGAATCGAGGCGGGTCCTGACCTCGAAGGCGAGGGTGCTGGGATCGCGGTCCCAACTGAAAAGCACGATCAGTTCAGAGCCGGTTTCGCTGGAAGTGGAGCGGATCTCCTGCACGCCGGAGAGGGTGGCCAGGGCTTCCTCGGCTGGCCGGGTGATCAGCTCCTCCACCTGCTCAGGCGTCGAGGCCGCATAGGGGATCCGCACCTGCATGCCCGGGAAACGGATGTCCGGGAACAACTCGAGGGGCAGCAGGTAGGTGGAGATCAGGCCGATCAAGGACACCGCGATGAAACACATCAGCGTGGTGACGGGCCTGCGAAGTGCGAATCGGGTGTGCAGCATGGTTCAGGGCCTCACGCCTGGGGCGAACTCCTTGCGATCGAGCAGCGAGTAGGCCACTGGAATGACCAGCAGCGTGAACAGGCCCGAGATGGCTACCCCACCGATGACGGTAATGGCCATGGGCTGGCGAACCTCCGCCCCTTCCCCGAGGCCGAGCGCCATCGGCAGCAGCCCGAGCACGGTGGTGAGCTTGGTGATCAGGATCGGCCGCAGTCTCAGGCGGCCGGCCTCCAGGATGGCTTCCCGCTTGTCGAGCCCCCGCTCACGGGCCTGGTTCACCGCATCAATGAGCACGATGGACTGGTTGACCACGATCCCGGCCAGCATGATCACGCCGATATAGGCCACTACGTTCAGTGTGGTTCCGGTCAGGAACATCGCCCAGATGGAGCCGACCAGGGCCAGGGGGATGGTCAACAGGATCACGAAGGGATGCAGCAACGACTCGAACTGCGAGGCCATGACCAGGTAGACCAGGAATACCGCCATGATGAGCGTGAATTCGAGCGAGCGGAATGAGCCTTGCATTTCCTCGCTCTGCCCGCCGACCTGCAGGTCGATGCCCGGTGCCGGGGAGATGGACTGCACGATCCGGTCCAGTTCCACCAGCGCTCCCCCCAGGTCCCCCTCGGCGAGGTTGGCGGAAACGATGGCCACCCGTTCCTGGCGCGCCCGGCGGATCTCGGCCGGTCCAGTGGCGATCCTGATGTCGGCGATGGCCGACAGGGGCACGGGCTGGTCGCTCCCCGGGTTGATGACCAGGTTGCGGATTTCTTCCACTGATGAGGCCCGGGTATCCACCCCGCGAACCAGCACGTCGATATTACGATCTCGCAGTTTGTAGCGAGTGGCCACATCGCCCCGGATGCTGGAGACCACCCGGTCCGCCACCCCCCGCACCTCGAGCCCCAATCGGGTGGCGCGATCCTGGTCGA
>JAURMS010000382.1 GCA_030830595.1 Gammaproteobacteria bacterium
ACTTCCTCGTCGCCGCTGGTGGACTGGTAGTACTGCCCCACGTCGGCGATGCGCCACTTGACGTAGAAATCGACGTTGAGGATCTTGCCCTCGCTGGTCAGGAACTGTTCCGACGGATAATTCCGGGTGAGGACTCGCTTGTCGAATTTCAGCACCTCGTTGACCACTGGCATCAGGAAGTGCAGGCCCGGGGAATAATCGTCCTTGACGATTTCACCGAAGCGCAGCTTGATCGCCAGCTCGGTCTCGTTGACCTTGAAAGTCGCCTGATAGACCAGGAACAGCAGTACCAGGCCGGCCAGCAGCAGGTTGGTCGCGCGATTGCTCATCAGCGTGTCCCCCGGCTGCGAAGGTCGGTCTGGGGCGGCGGCTGCGAGGCTTCCGGGCCCATCGGCGACATGGCCTCGATGCCGACGCTGCCGTTGCGTTCCTGGCTCCGCTGTTCAAGCAGCCGATCCAGCGGCAGGTACAGCATGTTGCCCGTGCCCTTGGTGTCGACGATCACCTTGGCGGAGGAGCCCAGCACCTGCTCCATGGTGTCCAGATACAGCCGCCGACGCGTGACCTCGGGGGCCTTCTGGTACTCGACCAGGAGCGCGCCAAAGCGGGAGGACTGACCGTCTGCCTCGGCCATCACGCGCTCACGATAAGCGGCGGCCGCCTCGAGCTGGCTGGCGGCGAGACCGCGCGCCTTGGGCAGGATGTCGTTGGCATAGGTCTGGGCAGAGAGCGTGGCCCGGTCCTTGTCCTCACGGGCCTTGATGGCGTCCTTCTGGGCCGGCGCCACTTCCTCGGGCACCCTGACGTCCTGCAGGTTGACGCTGATCACCTCAATACCGGTGTTGTAGGAACTGACCGTACGCTGGATCAGCTCCTTGGTCTTGGCGGAGATCTCCTGGCGCCCCTTCTCCAGCACCATGTCGAGCTTGCTCTGGCCGATGGCCTCGCGAATCGCGCTTTCGCCCACCTCGCGCAAGGTTTCTTCAGGGTCCCGGACCTTGAAGGCAAACAGCACGGGATCCGCCCTGCGGTACTGGACCGCTAGGTTAATTTCCACCAGGGCTTCGTCCTGGGTGAGCATGCGGGTGCGCTCCTCGAAGCTCAACAACTCGGCCACGTTGATGACGGTGCGCTGATCGATGGGCCACGGCATCCGCCAGTGGAGTCCTGGCTGGGTGGTGGCGTGATACTTGCCGAAGCGGGTGATGACCGAACGCTCCGCGGCGTCGTTTTGGTAGATGCCTGTCAGGCCCCACAGCACCAGCACGCCGCCCAGCAGGTAAGGCACGCCCATCGCGCCGCCAGACAGGCCACCGCCACCGGAGGCGCTGTCGCCACCCCCGCCCGAGCTGCGCCCCCCGCCGAACAGCATTTTCACGCGCCGCTGCAGGTCGCGGATCACCTGATCAAGGTCAGGCGGACCCTGCTCAGGCTTGCGCTGCCAGGGGTCATCTTTCCGGCCAGGGTCATCGTTCCAGGGCATCGGGAAACCGTTCAGTTGAGATGAAGGACGCCGCCATCCAAGGCGGCGTGGGTGGGAGATTCTACGAACCCCGGCCCCGGCAAACAAGGACGACACCGCTGCCTCAGCGGTGTGGCCAGTTCCCGGGCAAGGGCATCCAGGCGCGACTCCGTGGCCTCCAGTTCGAGTTCCCAACCGCCTTCCTCGGAGGCGGATTCGGCACTGACGAGGCCAGCCGCGTGCAGTCGCGCCCTCAGACGGCCCTCGGCAGGGGCCACCGTGAGCCGGTACCCGTGAGGCAGGCCGGCGAAGCGCTGCTCCAGCGCCGCCATCAGCAGCTCCACCCCTTCCCCGGTCTGCGCGCTCAGCCACAGACGCTGTGGTATCCCCTCAGCGTCCCTCTCGACGGCGGGCGCCAGGCCGACGCGGTCAATCTTGTTGAAGACCGTCAAGGTTGGCAGCTCGGCGGCCCCGATCCCCTCGAGCACCGACTCCACCTGGGCGATGCGCTCGGCACGCTCCGGGTCGGAGGCATCCACCACGTGCAGCAGCAGGTCTGCGTCCCGAGCCTCCACCAGGGTGGAGCGGAAGGCGGCCACCAACTCGTGGGGCAGGTCGCGAATGAAGCCCACCGTATCGGCCATGACCAGTTGCGGCACCTTGGCGGTGCGCAAGCGGCGGACGGTCGGATCGAGCGTGGCAAACAGCTGATCCGCAGCGTAGGCACTGCCCCCGGTGAGGCGATTGAACAGGGTGGACTTGCCCGCGTTGGTGTAGCCCACCAGTGCCACCGTGGGCACGGGGACGCGCTTGCGGACGGCGCGGCCCGTGTCGCGCCGCCGCCCCAGCACCTCAAGCCGCTCGCTCAGGGTGCGAATCCGTTTGCCCAGCAGCCGGCGGTCGGTTTCCAGCTGGGTTTCACCGGGCCCTCTCAGGCCCACGCCGCCCTTTTGCCTCTCCAGGTGGGTCCAGCCACGCACCAGGCGGGTCGAGAGGTGGCGCAGTTGGGCGAGTTCGACCTCCAGCTTGCCTTCAGCACTTCTCGCGCGCTGGGCGAAGATGTCCAGGATCAGCCCGGAGCGGTCCAGCACCCGGCGACCGACCAGGCGCTCGAGGTTGCGCTCCTGGCTTGGCGACAGGGCGTGGTCGACGAGCACGACGTCAGCCTCGGACGCCGCCACGGCCAAACGAATCTCGTCCGCCTTGCCCTTGCCAACAAAGAACCTGGAATCAGGCACGCGGCGGGACCCGGTCACGGTGGCCACCACTCGGGTGCCCGCCGAGACGGCAAGGGCGTGGAATTCCTCGATGTCCTCGCTCCTGAGCGGGGCGCCCAGCCCGAGACGGACCAGCACGGCCCGCTCGCCCATGTCGGGCCTGTCGATCAGGGTCTCAATCAGCGTCGCCGTCCTTGTCGAGCGCTTCTTCGGCGATCGGGATCTTGACGTTGCGGGCCGGTACCACCGTGGAGATGGCGTGCTTGTACACCATCTGGCTCACCGTGTTGCGCAGCAGCACGACGAACTGATCGAAGGAGTCGATCTGCCCCTGAAGTTTGATGCCATTGACCAGGTAAATGGACACCGGAATGCGCTCTTTACGCAGCGCGTTGAGGAACGGATCCTGCAGGGACTGGCCCTTAGCCATCTCTCATATCTCCTTGTTATATATGACTTCGCTAGACGTTCATCAACCGGTGTTGGCCACGATCTGCTGCTCGTCTGCACCGCCTTCGTATCCTAACCCGAAACCGGCTCATCTGTTGCCGTGCAGCATCAACCAGGCGCCTACTTTCCGGGATATCTGGTCGAAACTGCCTTCTTCAAGCGCATCCACCCAGACGGACTCAGGCTCACGTCGGCACCAGGTCAGCTGTCGCCGGGCCAACTGCCGGCTGGCAATCACCGCCCGGTCGCGGGCCTCGGACAACGGCATGCTCCCCGTCAGCACTTCCCACAGTTGCCGATATCCGACCGCGCGGATCGCCGGCAGTTCCGCACTGAGGTCGCCCCGCGCGTACAGGCACTCGACCTCCGCCAGGAGGCCTGCCTCCAGCATGGCGTCGAAGCGGCGCTCAAGATGGGCACCAAGCCAGGCACGGTCGCTGGGCGCCAAAATGAATTTCAGGTCCCGGGACCGGGTCGAGCCGTGGAAATCCTCGCCCCAATGCGCACTCAGGGGTTGACCGGTCAGTTCAATCACCTCCAGCGCTCTCTGGATGCGCTGACGGTCGAGGGGCCGAATGCCCGCCGCGGCCTTGGGGTCCAGCCTGCCGAGCTCCGCGTGCAGGGCCGGCCA
>JAURMS010000383.1 GCA_030830595.1 Gammaproteobacteria bacterium
AGTCCATGGACAGGCTGACCCGCGGGCCGCTGCTGAAGGATGGGCCCACGCACCCGCTGTCGGTTCGGCTGATCGAGGAACCGGCCTGCCTATGGCCCCGTGATCCACCCATTCGGTTCCGCAAGTCGATCCCGACGGCCTGGCTGGAAATCGTGATTGCGGAGGGACGCAACCGTCAGGTGCGGCGCATGACCGCCGCGGTCGGGCACCCCACCCTGCGCCTGATCCGCAGTCGGGTTGGACCTTGGTCGATCGAGGGCATGCAGCCGGGCGAGTGGCGCGAGGTCAGCCCGACCGGTGCCCGGCAATGAGCAGGGCGAGTTCGAGCGCCTGCTCGTAGTTGAGTCGGGGATCGACCGCAGAGCGGTAGGCCCTCGAGAGGTCCGCATCGGCCAGGCCCCGCGCCCCGCCGGTACACTCGGTCACGTCCTCGCCGGTCAATTCGAAGTGGACTCCGCCAAGATGCGAACCGCAGGCCTCGTGGATCCGGAACGCAGCCCTCACCTCTCCCAGGATGTGCTCGAAACGGCGGGTTTTCAGTCCGTTCGAGGCCGTTTCCGTATTGCCGTGCATGGGGTCACAGACCCATAACACCTGCCGCCCGGTTGCTCGCACCGCCTCGATGGCCCTTGGCAGTCCGTCCTCGATGCCGCCCACGCCGAAGCGATGAATGAGCGTCAGTCGCCCCGGCTCGTTGTCCGGGTTCAGGATCCCGACCAGTGCCGCAAGCCAGTCAGGGTCCATGCCCGAGCCCACCTTGACCGCGACGGGATTGGCGATGCCGCGGAAATATTCGACGTGCGCACCGTCCGGCTGGGCAGTACGCAGGCCGATCCAGGGCAGGTGGGTGGTCAGGTTGTACCAGCGCCCCTGGCGGGCGATGAAGCGGGTCTGGGCCTCCTCGTAGGGCAACAGCAACGCCTCGTGACTGGCGAAAAAGCGGACCAGGCTGGCCTCATGGATGGGCGATCCCGACAGCGCCTCGAAGAAATCCAGCGAGTTGGCAATGGACTCTGCGACCCGCTCATAGGCCTCACGAAGGGGCGAGTGCTTGACGAAATCGAGGTCCCAGTATTCGGGATGGTGCAGGTCGGCGAAGCCGCCATCGACCAGGGCCCGCACGAAGTTCAAGGTCAGCGCCGCACGCTCGTATCCGCGCAGCATCAGTTGCGGGTCGGGGGTTCGCTCCTCCGGCGTAAATCCCGGCCGGTTGACGTTGTCGCCGCGATAGCTCGGCAGTGACACGCCGTCCCGGGTTTCCAGGTCGGAGGACCTGGGCTTGGCATATTGCCCCGCGAAGCGCCCAACCCGGATGATGGGCTTCTTGAGCCCATGCAGCAGCACCAGGCTCATCTGCAGCAGGATTTTCAGCTTCTTGGCGATCTGGTCGGACTCGCAGTCCGCGAAGCTTTCGGCACAGTCTCCCCCCTGTAGCAGGAACCGCTCGCCCCGCTGCGCCTCGGCGAGTTGGGTCCGCAGCTGATCCACTTCCCAGGACACCACGATGGGGGGCAAGCGGGCAATTTCGGCCACCATGGCGTCGAGCCGAGCGGCGTCGGGATAGGCGGGCGCCTGGCGGGCGACCTTCCGCCGCCAACCCGATGGCTCCCAGGGGTGTGCCGAGTGCTGTGTCATGCCGGGCGCATGCTACACAGGCCGACCTCGCACCGCAAAAAACAGCGGCTTGCCACTGGGTGGCGCGCCGAGCCTGAACGGCCCGAGCCCACCCCTACTGTGGCAAAATCGGCCCATCAAACTGGAGTGATTCATGCAGAAAGTGCTAGTGCTGGGCGCCGGCAAGATCGGTGCCCTGATTTCGGGTCTCCTGGCCGGCGAAGCCGATTATTCGGTCGGCCTGGCCGACCTGCGTCCCGGGGCTGCCGCCTCGGTGGTCTCGGCCCACTCGCTGCCCCGCCTGGAGGCGTTCGAGGTGGACGCGGCGGAGGAAGCCGGCCTGGACGCGTTGCTGGGACGCGGCGACTGGCAGGCGGTGATCTCCTCACTGCCCTACTACTGCAACCCGATGGTGGCGAAGCTGGCCCGCAAGCATGGGCTTCACTATTTCGACCTCACCGAGGACGTGGAGGTCACCCGCGCCGTACGCGACATCGCCGAGGGGGCGAGTACCGCCTTCGTCCCGCAGTGCGGCCTGGCGCCGGGGTTCGTCTCGATCGCGGCGAACGAGCTGATCTCGCATTTCGATTCGCTGACCGCCGTGAAACTGCGGGTCGGTGCCCTGCCGCAGCACCCCAACAATGTCCTGAAATACTCCCTGACATGGTCCACCGAAGGGCTGATCAACGAGTATGGCAATCCCTGCCAGGCGATCGAGGGTGGCCGCCATGTCGAGGCCGCACCACTCGAGGGACTGGAAGAGATCGAGATCGACGGCACCCTGTATGAGGCCTTCAACACCTCGGGTGGCCTCGGCTCGCTGGGTGAAACCTACGGCGATCGCTGCCAGCAGATGAATTACAAGACCATGCGCTACCCGGGACACTGCGCCCAGGTGCGCCTGCTCATGAACGACCTGCGCCTGAACCAGGACCGGGATACCCTCAAGCGCATCCTCGAAAATGCAGTACCGCAAACGCTGCAGGATGTGGTGGTCATCTACGTGGCCGTGACCGGCCAGCAGGAAGGCGATCTGCGCGAGGAGAACTACGTTAACAAGGTCTACCCCCAGGAGATTGCCGGCAGGCTGTGGTCGGCGATTCAGGTCACCACCGCTGCGGGCATTACGGCCGTGGTGGACCTGGTGCTGTCCGATCCGGGCCGGCACCAGGGCTTCGTTCGGCAAGAGGCCTTCAGCCTGCCCGAGGTGCTGGCCAACCGCTTTGGCCGATGGTACGCACTGGGCGGCGACAAGACCGTGTCGGCCCGGGTGGTGGTCGAGGGCAAGGCCGGCCAGCAGAAGCGACTGTAAGGGAGGCACATATGAACACCAGGGAACTACTGGAAAGCCTGGGGCTGGCCCCGGTCAATGACGGTTGCTGGAGCGGGGCCGCGGGCTGGGTCGGGGATCCCGACCTGCCGCTGCTGCACTCGGTCAACCCCGCCACCGGCGAAGTCATCGCCTCGGTACGGCCGGCAGGCGCTCAACACTACGAATCCGCGATGGCCTCAGCCGTCGAGGCCTTCAGGGTCTGGCGTAGCGTGCCGGCACCCCTGCGCGGCGAAGCGGTGCGTCGACTGGGCGCGCTGCTCCGGGAGCACAAGGACGCCCTGGGAAGCCTGGTGTCGCTTGAGGTCGGCAAGATCAAGGCGGAGGGTGACGGCGAAGTCCAGGAGATGATCGACATCGCCGACTTTGCCGTGGGCCAGTCGCGCATGCTGCACGGCCTGTCCATGCACTCGGAACGGCCCGGTCACCGGATGTACGAACAGTGGCATCCGCTTGGGGTGGTCGGGATCATCTCGGCCTTCAACTTCCCGGTGGCGGTGTGGTCATGGAACGCATTGCTGGCTGCTGCCTGCGGCGACAGCTGCGTCTGGAAGCCCTCACCCAAGGCACCGCTCACCGCCATCGCGGTCCAGCACCTCTGCAACCGCATCATGCGGGAGATGGACCTGCCGCCGATCTTCCAGCTGTTCATTCCGGCCGGCAACGAGCTGGCTGAACGTTTCATCGAGGACCAGCGGGTGGCGCTGGTCAGCTTCACGGGTTCGACGGCCGTCGGTCGCGAGGTCGCCACGCGCGTCGCCCGGCGCCTGGGCAAGAGCCTCCTCGAGCTGGGCGGCAACAACGCCATCATCGTCGACCAGCAGGCCAACCTCGACCTGGTCATCCCGGCGGTGGTGTTCGGGGCAGTGGGAACGGCCGGACAGCGCTGCACCTCCACCCGCCGCCTGCTGGTCCACGAATCCCTCTTCGAGACGGTCCAAAAGCGCCTGGTCTCGGCCTATGGCCAGCTGCGCATCGGCGACCCGCTGGATGCCGGCACGCTGGTGGGTCCGCTGATTGACGCCCAGGCGGTCGCGAATTACCGCACTACCCTCGAGTCAGTGGCCGAACAGGGGGGGCGGATACTCGTGGGAGGCAAGGTCCTTGATCGACCCGGCTTCTTTGTCGAACCCACCCTGGTCGAGGCCAGCAACGACCTGCCAGCCGTGCAGCACGAGACCTTCGCCCCCATCCTGTACATGATTCCCTTCGCGACGCTGGACGAGGCCATTGCCCTGCACAATGAAACTGCCTACGGGCTGTCTTCGGCCATCTTCACCGATCGCCTGCAGCACGCGGAACGGTTCCTGTCGGCCAGCGGCAGCGACTGTGGGATCGCCAACGTGAACATCGGTACCTCAGGCGCTGAAATCGGCGGGGCCTTCGGCGGGGAAAAGGACACCGGCGGTGGCCGCGAATCGGGTTCCGATGCGTGGAAGGCCTACATGCGCCGGCAGACCAATACCATCAACTACTCGGCGGAACTGCCCCTCGCCCAGGGCATCCGTTTCGACCTCTCATGATGGGCGCGCTGCGCAAGGTGCTGCTGGCGGCCAGTCTCGGCCTCCTTGGCCTTGCGCCGCTGGCGGGCGCCGACACCGGCCTGGTGATCAAGCTGCAGGACGCCATCGGTCCGGCGACCGCGGAGCACTTCCTCGATGGCCTGGAGCGGGCGCAGGACGAGGGACACACCCTGGTGATCCTGGAACTGGACACCCCCGGCGGGCTCGACGCATCGATGCGCGACATGATCCAGGGCATCCTGGCCTCCCCGGTCCCCGTGGTCACCTGGGTGGCCCCGCCCGGTGCCCGTGCCGCCAGTGCCGGGACCTACCTGCTCTACGCCAGCCATGTGGCGGCGATGGCCCCGGGTACCAACCTCGGGGCCGCAACGCCGGTGGCTATCGGCGGAAGTGGCGGTAACGCTGGCGAAGAGGGCGACACGTCGACCGCGATGGAGCGCAAGTCGGTCAACGACGCCGTCGCCTACATCAGGAGCCTGGCCGAACTGCGCGGCCGCAACGTGGAATGGGCCGAGGCCGCAGTGCGTGGCGCAGAGAGCCTGCCAGCCGACGAAGCACTGGCCGCCGGCGTCATCGACCTGGTAGCGGCGGACGAGGCGGCGCTGCTCACCGGCATCGACGGTCGGGTCGTGTCGACCCAGGCCGGCGAAGTCACCCTGAACACCGCCGGCCTGGTGCTGGAACGGCACGAGCCGGGCTGGCGCACCAGCCTGCTGGCGGTGATTACCAACCCCCTGGTCGCCTACGGCCTGTTGATCATCGGCCTGTATGGGCTGCTGTTCGAGGGCTATAACCCGGGCGCCATCGTGCCTGGCGTGGTGGGCGCGATCTGCCTGCTCATCGGCCTGTACGCCCTGCAGGTCCTGTCGGTGAACTACGCCGGCCTGGCACTGATCGTGCTGGGCCTGCTGATGATGATTGCGGAATTTTTCGTGCCCAGTTTCGGGGCCCTCGGGCTGGGCGGGCTGGCGGCCTTCGTGTTCGGCTCCGTCATGCTGATGGAATCGGGCGGTCCGGTGCTGGGCGTCAGCACCCTGCTGCTGGCCAGCATGGCCACCGCCGCGGGCCTGCTGATGCTCGGAACCGTCTACCTGGCCCACCGTGCCCGCAAGCGTCCCATCGCCAGCGGGGCTGAGCAGATGGTCGGAGCCACAGGTGTGGCGGCAGAGGCCTTCGAGGGCGAGGGTCGGATTCGGCTCTACGGCGAGGACTGGGCCGCCACCAGCGCCACCCCGGTCGCCGCGGGGGAACACGTTCGCGTGAAGCGCGTCCAAGGCCTGATACTGGAAGTGGAGCCGATCGACTCGTCAGGCTCTATGGTCGCCAACAGGAGGTAAGCGTGTTGATTCCATTCATCGTCCTCGGGGTGGTGCTGATCGCCCTCCTCGTCAATTCGATCAAGATCCTCAAGGAGTACGAACGCGGCGTCATCTTCACCCTCGGGCGTTACACAGGCGTGAAGGGCCCCGGACTGATCCTGGTGCTGCCAGTCATTCAGGCCATGTCCCGGGTCGACCTCAGGACCATCGTGCTCGATGTACCCAAGCAGGACGTGATCTCACGCGACAACGTCTCGGTCAAGGTCAACGCCGTGGTGTATTTTCGCGTGGTGGATCCTGCCAAGGCCATCATCCAGGTCGCGAATCCCTTCGAGGCCACCAGCCAGCTGGCCCAGACGACGCTGCGCTCGGTGCTGGGCCAGCACGAACTCGACGAGATGCTGTCCCAGCGCGAGAAGCTCAACGCCGACGTCCAGAGGATCCTCGACGACTCCACGGATATCTGGGGTATCAAGGTGTCACATGTGGAGATCAAGCACGTTGACCTCGACGAGAGCATGATCCGGGCCATGGCCCAGCAGGCGGAAGCTGAACGCAGCCGGCGAGCCAAGGTCATCCATGCGGACGGCGAGCGACAGGCCGCTGCCGCGCTGGTCGAGGCAGCTAAGGCACTGGGGGCAGACCCGCGCGCGATCCAGCTGCGTTACCTGCAGACCCTCTCGGGACTGTCCTCCAGTGGCACGCAGACCATCATATTCCCGCTGCCCATGGACCTGATCACGCCGCTGCTGCAAACCAAGAGCGGCTCCTCAGGCTGAGACGCGCGCCTCCCGCGCCAGCTCGACCTGGCGGGCAAGGCGCTTGGCCGAGACGGGGATCGAAGTCCGCAACTCCTGGGCGAACAGGGAGACGCAGTACTCGTGGGTCATCCACAGGAGCAACTGCCCCGCAGCGCCACGGTCCTGCAGACCGAGGGCCTCACGGCGCCACTGCAGAAGCTCCACCTGCTGAGACCCTGCGGGTCCACGCGACTGCGGCAATCTCGCGATCCGCTTCAACAGGGCACGTAGATAACGCGGCAGGTGCTCGAGCCACTCGGCGGCCGCAGCGCCCATGAAACCGGGCCCAGCCAACTGATCCAGTTGGGCCCTGCAATCTCCCACCAGTGCCGGATCCAGGCCGTCCGGCAGTGAGCCCAGGGCCGCTACGGCCTGCCGCCGCAGGTCCAGTGTGTCGCGTGCTAACGCCATGATGCGCACCGCCTCGTCGTAGACCTCGGGACGTCCGGCTTCGTAGAGCGCCTCGAACTCGGCCGCGTTCCTGGGCAAGGGCACGCCAGGGCGCAGGCAGGCACGCTCGACCGCGCGGTCGCACAGGGCATCGACGAAATCACGAATGGGGCACACCGGCTGACACAACAGTGGCAGCTCGCGGTCCTTCGCCACCGAGGCCCGAACGTGGCGCAGCGGCGCTTCCAAGAGCAGGGTCAAGAGCCGCAACACGCCGCCCCGGTGGGCCTTTTCCGCCTCGATGGCACTGGCGAAGCAGGTCAGCCTGGCCTCTCGGCCGCCATCTTCCAGCGCAGGATAGGCCACGCCGGCTTCGCCGTTGCGCCCAAGCGGCACTTCGAGTGGCAGTTCTCCGATATCCCATTTCCTCAGCCCGTGACGCTCGAAGGCACTTGCAGACCTGACGATTGCCTGTCGCCCGTGTTCCGCCAGCTGTCGCTGCAATGCTTCAAGGTCCCGCCCCGCACCCAGCATCCGTCCGTCCTGGTCGACCACCCGCAGGTGGTAGCGAAGGTAGGCGGGAAGGTCGATCTCGAGGAGCATGGCCGGGGAAATGGTCATGCCGGCGGCCTCCGTCAGGACCTGCGCCAGTCTCTCGAAAAAGTGCCCGCCCTCCTCGGCTCCCAAGCGCGCCAGACATGCTTCCGCCACGTCCGGCGCCGGCACGAGGTGACGGCGCAAGCTCTTGGGCAGGCCCTTGATCAGGAGCGTGACGCGCTCGTGCCGCCATCCCGGCACGCCCCAATCCAGGTCGCGCTGCTGCAGGCGCCCGAGGGAGACCAGCGGCACAGTCAGCGTAGCGCCATCGTCATCAGCGTGAGGATCGAAGCGGTAAGTGACCCGCAGTCGCAGCCCCTCCACCATGACTTCCTCGGGGTAGGCCCGAGCATCCGGGCGCGTCGCGCCCTGGCGCAGGATCGTGGCCTCATCGATGCGCAGCGCCTGGCCAGTGCGATCACCGCTGGCATGCAGCCATTGCAGCAGGCTTCTCAGGTCACCGACGGCCACGGGCAGGCGCTGTTCGTAAAAGTCGCGCAGCAACGCCTCATCGACGAGCACACCGCGGCGGCGCACTCGATCCTCGAGTTGCTCGAGTCGCGCCCGGACCTCGACATTGTGGCGAAGAAAGGGTGGCGGCCTGTTCAGTTGGCCAGCGAGCAAGCCCTCCTCGATCAGCAGACGGCGAGCCAGCGCCGGATCGAGACGTGCCAAGGGGACCCGGCGCCCGCTCCCCAGTCCAAGCCCGTAGTAGGACACCGACTCGGAGACGCTGGCCGCGCCCCGCTCCGGGTCCCAACGCGGGTCGCCGTGTTCCCTGCGGATCAGGTGGGGTGCTGCGGCTTCGATCCAATCGGGGCGGATACTCGCCACCAGCCGCCCCTGAACCCGACCGGTATCCACAAGGCTCGCCGCCATGAGCCAGGGTGGGCGGCGGGCACCGGTCGGACCGGGGGCGATTTGAAAGCGAAGCCCGCGCGGCCCGAGGTAGTCGCCCTGCTCGGTCCGGCGACCGAGTTGCCCCAGCAACCCCACCAGCAGGGAACGGTGCAGGCCCTCCGGGTTCGGCGGACCCTCCGAGATCCGCCAACCGAGGCGTCTGCACTCGCCCTCCAATTGGCTGCGAAGTGCCTCCCATTCACGCATGCGCACCGCGGACAGGAATCGCTCCCGGCACCAGCGCCGCAGCGCTGAGGAGCCCGACTCGGCACGCACGCCCCTCCAGTCGGCATGCAGCCGCAGCAATCCCAGGAAATCAGAGCCGGGTTCAGCATATTCGCGATGCTTCTCGTCGGCGGCCTGACGGGACTGGAGCGGCCTTTCCCGGGGATCCTGGATACTCAGGAACGCCACCACCACGAGGGCCTCCGGGAGCGCGGCACGGCATGCGGCCTCAGCCAGCATCGCGCCGAGTCGGGGATCCAGCGGCAGCCTGGCCAGCTTGCGACCCAGTGGCGTGATCCGACGCTCGGCGTCCAGGGCACGCAACTCCTGCAGCAACCTGACGCCGTCGCTGATGCGCCGAAGATCGGGCGGGTCGGGAAAGGGAAACTCCGCGATCTCACCCAGTCCCAGCGCCGCCATCTGCAGGACCACGCTGGCGAGATGGGTCCGCTGGATCTCGGGCGGAGTGAAGGCCTCGCGAGCCTCATAATCCGCTTCCGCATACAGCCGAATGCAGATGCCCGGACCGGTGCGCCCGCAACGACCGGCGCGCTGGTCGGCACTGGCCCTGGAGACCCGTTCGACCGGTAGCCTCAGAACCCTTGCTTGCGGGCTGTAGCGCGCGATGCGGGCCAGGCCCGAGTCGACCACCGCCCGCACACCGGGCACGGTCAGCGAGGTCTCGGCCACGTTGGTCGACAGGATGATGCGACGCCTGCCCCCACGCTCGAAGACCCTCCGCTGCTCCTGCCAGGACAGCCTGGAAAACAGCGGCAGAAGTTCGGCACGCTGAACCACTGCGCGCTGCAAGGCACGCGCCGCGTCGTGAATTTCGCGCTCCCCGGGAAGGAAGCACAGGATGTCGCCGCCCTCCAGCGAGCGCTCATCGAGCAAACTGGAGACGGCTCGAATCAGTCCGGCATTCAGGTCGAGGTCGAGGTCATCCTCGGCATCGGCTTCCAGCGGCAGGTGGCGTACTTCGATGGGGTATCCCCGGCCAGACACTTCGATGATCGGGGCATCGCCGAGGAAAGCGGCGATCCGCTCGGGGTCCAGCGTCGCAGAGGTCACCACCAGCTTCAGGTCCGGCCGTCGCGGCAGGAGCTGCTTGAGGTAACCGAGCAGGAAATCGATGTTGAGCGAACGCTCATGTGCCTCGTCGAGGATCAGCGTGTCGTATCGGGTCAGCAAGCGGTCGGCACGGATCTCTGCCAGCAGGATGCCATCGGTCATGACCTTGACCACGGTGGCCTCGTCCGTCGCCGAGTTGAAGCGGACCTGGAAACCCACCTCACTGCCCTGCGGCACACCCAATTCCTCGGCCAGCCTCGCTGCGACGCTGCGGGCGGCGATGCGCCGGGGCTGGGTGTGACCAATCAGGCCCTGCCGCCCCCGGCCTGCCGCCAGGCAAGCCTTGGGCAACTGGGTGGTTTTGCCAGAGCCCGTCTCGCCGCAGACCACCAGCACCTGGTGCCGGCCAAGCGCCTCGACCACCTCGTCAAAACGCTCGGTGAAGGGCAGCCCCGGCGCAGGACTGACGCGTTCGAGTGCGACGGGGAACGGACGCGCCTTCAACGTCCGGGCAGGCTCACGACCACGCTGGCCCCACCCAGCGCGCTGTCACCAATCGACAGGGTTCCACCGTGCGCCGCCACGATGTCAGCCGTTGCGGCCAAGCCGATGCCCTGGCCCTCGACGGCCATGTCGATCCGGGCGCCACGACCCAGTACGTCGGCACGATGCTCGGGCGGGATGCCCGGCCCGTCATCCTCAACCACCAAGCGCATGCCCGTCCGCCGCCAATCCGCCTCATTCCAGGGCGCCAGGTTCACCCTGACCCTGCCACGGGCAAACTTGCAGGCATTGTCGAGCAGGTTACCGGCCAATTCCATGAAGTCGCCCGCATCCATCGGGAAGGCAGTGTCCTGGTCCGCATGGCACTCAATCAGTACACCGCGCGTTGCGTGCAGCTTGGTGAGCGCGGAAACCAACTCGGCCAGGGGCTCAGCGAGCCTCACCGGCGTGACGCCCGACACCGAACCGGCGGCGCTCGCCTTCTGTAACTGATGGTCGATGATTGCCTTCATGCGCTTGAGTTGACGCTGCCAGTCCCCGCCCTGCTCTCCGGGTCCCAGCTCGCTCAGGACCGCCAGCGGCGTCTTGAGGCTGTGAGCCAGATTGCCGAGCGTGTTCCGGTAGCGTTCCTTGCGAGCCCTTTCGCTACCCAGTAGCAGGTTGAGGTTCGAGGCGACCTCCCGCAATTCCAGGGGCCAGGTGCCCTCCAGCTGCGCCCGCTCTCC
>JAURMS010000384.1 GCA_030830595.1 Gammaproteobacteria bacterium
AGCCAATGCCGTCGCGCGCCACCGACATCCCGCCGCCGAGACTGCTGACGTACCAGCTTTGGCTGGGGGCGTGCCAGTGGGCGCTTTCCGGTGCATCGAGGGCCGGCAGGTCATCCGCGAGCGCAGCACCGCCGAGAGTCGCGAGGGCGACGCATGTCGACATGAGCGAGGCTCTGTTCAGGTGCATGACGGCATTTCTCCAGTGCATGGCGCATCGTACACTCAGCGCAGCAATCCGAGGAAAGCCCATGCCCGAGGGACCGGAAATTCGTCGTGCCGCAGACCAGGTGGCCGCTGCCATCGTTGGGCGGCGGGCCGATCGGGTGTGGTTTGGCCTGCCAGCGATCAAGCGCCACGGAAAAGCACTGTCGGGTCAGAGGGTCATACGGGTAGAGCCGCGGGGCAAGGCCCTCCTCACTCATTTCGAAGGCGGGCGCACTCTTTATACCCACAACCAGCTCTACGGTCGTTGGCAGGTGGTCAAGCCAGGCAAGTTGCCGCGCACCAGCCGCAGCCTGAGGGTGGCGATCGAGAACGAGCATCGCTGGGCGCTGCTCTACAGTGCCTCAGACATCGAGGTTCTGCCCACCGACCAGGTCAATGCGCATCCCTACATTGCACGCCTCGGGGTGGAGTTGCTGGATGAGACCATTCGGCTGGCGGATGTACTGCGCCAGGTCGACGATCCGCGCTTCGCCCGCAAGTCGCTGGCGGCCTTATTGCTGGATCAGGGCTTCCTGGCCGGAATCGGCAACTACCTGCGCAGTGAGATCCTGTACGTTGCTCGCCTGAGAAGTGAGTGGAAGCTCGGTGACCTCGATGAGGCGGGGCGTGCACGCCTGGCGGCGGCAGCGCTCGACCTGACCCGCCAGTCCTATCGGACGCGAGGCATCACCAACGACCTGGAGCGGGCAGCCAGCCTGAAGGCAGGGGGCATGAGCTACGGGCGCTATCGCCATCATGTCTTCGACCGTGAAGGTGAGCCCTGCTGGGAGTGTGGCACCCGGGTCATCCGTCGCAACCTGGGTGGGCGAGCGGTATTCGAATGTGGCGCGTGTCAGGGAGAACACCATGTCGGTAAGCACACCAAGCCTGCGCGGAAAAAGTAATGCATCAGGCAGCTTGACTCGACGTGCCTTCTTAGGGGGCGCGGCAGGAGCAATGTCGGCTTTCGCAAGCCCGGCGTGGGTCGCCGCACGGGACATGGACATCACCCGGCTCAGCGCCATCGAATTGTCTACAGCCATCAGGTTGAGGCAAGTTTCCTGTGTTGAGGTAATGCGGGCTTACCTCAATCGCATCGAACGCCTTAATCCGGTCACTAACGCGATCATCCTGCAGGTTCCCGCCGAGCAGGCCCTGGCGGAGGCCGCTGAGCGTGATCGGGACCTTGAGCGCGGCTATTACCGGGGCTGGATGCACGGCTTTCCGCAAGCCATCAAGGATCTTGCGGACGTCGAGGGGATGCCTACCACGCGCGGTTCGCCAATCCTGCGGGAGGCTATGGCGGGTAGCGACAGCATCTTCGTGGCGAGGATGCGCGCCGCCGGCGCGATTTTCATAGGCAAGACCAACGTGCCTGAATTCGGCCTCGGTTCCCACACGTACAACACCGTCTTCGGGACCACGCTCAACCCGTGGGATACCACCAAATCGGCAGGTGGCAGCAGCGGGGGTGCGGCGGCGGCGTTGGCCCTGGATCTGCTGCCGGTGGCCGATGGCAGCGACATGATGGGATCCCTGCGAAACCCTGCCGGGTGGAACAACGTCATCGGCTTTCGTCCAAGTCTCGGACGCATCCCCAACAACCGGGGTCAGGTCCTGCACCACCTTGCCGTGTCGGGGCCGATGGCCAGGAACGTGCCGGACCTTGCGATGTTGCTCTCCACCATGGCAGGTCGTGACGCGCGAGACCCATTCTCCCTGACCGTCGATCCGGGACAATTCGCCGGACCGATAGAGCTGGACGTTCGGGGCAAGCGGGTCGGCTGGCTGGGCAGTTATGACGACTACCTCCCGATGCAGGATGGCGTGCTGGAGACTTGCGAGCGCGCGCTGCAGGATTTTGAGCGATTGGGTTGTATCGTCAGCCCGGTCAAGGTCGATTTCGACATGGACCGTCTATGGCACGCATGGCTGACCTTGAGAAGCTGGTTTCTCGCCAGCCGCATGCAGGGTCTGTACGCAAACGAGGCAACCCGCGCCTTACTCAAGCCAGAGGTGATCTGGGAACTGGAGCGTGGCCTGGCCCTCAATGCGATGGAGGTGGCGGAGGCGGGCGACGTTCGTGATGACTGGTACCAGGCCGTACGGCGACTGTTTGAGTCCCACGATTTCCTGGTCCTGCCCACCGCCCAGCTGTTTCCCTTTGAGGCCAGCCAGGCCTGGCCGCGGCAGGTAGGCACCAAGGAGATGGACACCTACCATCGCTGGATGGAGGTCGTGGTTGGCGGAACCCTGTCGGGCTGCCCCATTGTCGCGGTGCCTGCAGGCTTCAGCGCAGACGGCCTACCCATGGGCTTGCAATTGATGGGACCTGCCCAGGGCGACTGGCAGGTGCTCCAGCTCGCTGCTGCCTATGAAAAAGAGTGCGGTTGGACGGCCGGACGCCACAGGCCGCCGCTGACCGGCTGACCGGATTTGCCAAGAGCGGCTGGGATCACTGTGTTACCTAGTGCAGCAGGGCAAGGTTTGTCCGATCACCGGAGCATGCCCGGTACACAATCAGGGGGAAGAGAATGAACAGGCGCTCTTTGGTATTGAACTCGGCCATCTCGGCCGTCCTATGCGGGGTCTCGTGCGGCGCACTCGCGCAGACAGTGCTTGATGAGGTGGTCGTGACCGCCCAGAAGCGCGAGCAGGGCGCCAACGATGTGGGCATCACGCTCAATGCGTTTACCGGCGAGGAACTGGCGGAACGCGGCGTGCAAACCGCGGAAGACATCGCCCTGTACACCCCGGGCCTGATGGTGAATGAAACCGCAGCCACCGGCGTGCCGCTCTACACCATCCGTGGGGTGGGCTTCCAGGATTACTCTACTGCCGCCTCCTCCACCGTCGGCCTGTATTTCGATGAGGTCGCGATTCCCTATACCGTCATGAGTCGCGGTGTGCTGTTCGACCTGGAGCGCGCCGAGGTACTGAAGGGCCCGCAGGGCGATCTGTATGGACGCAATACGACTGGCGGCCAGATCAACTTCGTAAGCCGGAAGCCGACCGACACCTTTGAAGGCGGCTTTTCCCTGTCCTACGGCAGCTTTCAGCGCGCCGATATCGATGCGTATGTAAGCGGCCCCCTCAGCGATACCGTGCGCGGACGGCTTGCATTTACCCGCACCGATTCACGCTCAGGCTGGCAGAAGAGCCTTACGCGTAATGACGAGCTGGGCAAGCTCGATGTCACCGGCGTTCGCGGCATGCTCGAAATTGACCTTGGCGACTCTGTAGACGTCCTGCTGCGGGCGCAGTACATACGGGATAAGTCGGAAAACCGCGCCAACACCGCCTACGACGGCAGGTCGATCGGTCTGGGCGAGTTCCAGGCACCCTATGGTCCGTTGCTCCCTTATCTCGGCAGCGGCGATGCACCCTGGTATTCCACGGGCGACAACCGAGCGGCTGACTGGACCAACAGCTATACCGATCCCGATGGCGTGACCTGGGACCTGCGTCCGCAACGCGATAACGAACTGGTCAGCTTCTCGGCCCGGGTTGACTGGCAACTCGCCGGAGACATGACCTTTACATCCGTCACCGGCGTCGACACCTTTGAGCGCGTCGAGTCGAACGACTGGGATGGCTCCATCGCCAATGACTCAAGCAACATCAATACCTCGGATATCGATGTATTTTCCCAGGAATTCCGCCTGAGCGGCGGATCAGATGCCCTGAATTGGGTCGCGGGCCTGTATTTCTCCGATGACTCGGTCGATGAGCTATACAACTATTTCATGTCGGACTCGGTGTATGGCTACGGCGGCGTCGTGTTCGGGGTGACGCCCTTCCAGTTTGCCCCGATCCTGCAACTCAACACACGCTATGAGCAGGACACCGAGTCGCGGGCGGCTTTCGGCCATCTCGAGTACAACATCAATGACGATTTGCGACTCACCCTTGGCGCTCGCTACACCGATGAGGAGCGGACCTGGTCTGGTTGCACCTTTGACGCTGGCGAAGGTTCCCTGGCGGGCTTCCTGAACTTCGCTTTTGGTGCCAACCTGTCGCCGGGTGATTGCGGCACCATCGATGACGACCCGAATTCACCTGGCTACATCTTCGGTGTGATCGGCACAGAGAACGTTAACGACGCCTTCCATGTCTACACGGAGACGATTCGCTCCAAGAAGTGGATGTACAAGGCCGGCCTGGATTACAAGCTGTCCGAGGACCTGCTGGCCTATGCGATGTACTCGCATGGCGTGAAGTCCGGTGGCTTCAACGGTGCGAACTCCAACACTACAAACCAGCTGAAGGGATATAAGCCAGAGGAACTTGACTCCTTCGAGGTGGGTTTGAAGTCAACGCTGCTCGATGGTGCCATGCAGCTGAACCTGGCCGCGTTCTACTACGACTACAAGAACAAGCAGGAACAGGACCTGGCCGTGACCTTCGTCGGTAACATCAGCGGCCTTGCCAACGTTCCCGAGTCAGAGATCGTCGGTGCCGAGGTCGACCTGCAGTGGGCACCCGCGGACGGGCTGTTCCTCAGCCTGGGCCTCGCCTGGCTGGATACCGAAATCACGAAGTGGGACGCAGTATCCCGCGCCAGCGCTTGGCCGGTGATCGTCACCTTCGACGCGTCAGGCCTGGAGTTGGCGCAGTCACCGGAAATACAAGCCAACCTTGGCATTCAATATGAGTGGAACGTTGGCGACCTTCGTATGTGGGTCGGTGGTGAGGCTAACCACAAGGCCGAGACCTCCGGCGGTGCGGCGGGCATCAGTGATGCCACCGACTCCTATACCGTCATCAATGCCCGCCTCGGCGTGGGCAGTGCGGATGACGTGTGGCGGGTCACGTTGTGGAGCCGTAACCTGACTGACGAGTACTACTATCCCGCAGCTTATCTGGGTGGCAATGGTCCCTTCATCCGCTCAGTGGGGATGCCTCGCACGGTGGGTGTGAGCCTGGACGTCAAATTCTAGGAAATAACCTATGCGTAAGACTGGGCGGATCGTGACCGCGGCGCTGGCAGCCCTGCTGCCAGCCGCCGCGGCGACAGCCGTCGACCTGCTGGTCCACTCCGGTCGCATCTACACCGGCGTAGCGGCGCAGCCATGGGCCGAGGCGGTGGCGATCGAGGATGGAAGGGTGGTGCGTGTTGGCAGCAACGACGAGTTGCTTGCGGCCGCCAGTCCCACAGCCCAGCGGGTCGACCTGGGCGGCCGCATGGCCATGCCGGGGATCGTTGATGCGCATTCGCACCCCATGGGTGGTGCCATCAAGAACCTCTTCGAGTGCAATTTCCCGTTCTCCGCCGGCCCAGAGGAGGTGGCTGCTGCCGTGGCCGCCTGCGCTGCCAAGGCGAAACCGGGCGAATGGATCATCGGTGGCCAGTGGGATAGTAATTTCTTCGTCAACCACAAGCTGGTCTCGCCTCGCCAGTTGCTGGATGGCGCCAGTCCGGACAACCCGGTAGCCCTGGCGGACGACTCGGGTCATAACGCCTGGGTCAACACCGCCGCCCTTGCGATCCTTGGGCTGGGTCCTGAGTCCCCCGACCCGGAGGGAGGCAGGATCAACCGGGAGGCAGATGGACGAACGCCTAATGGGGTGCTCGAGGAGACCGCAGCCCAGTTGGCCTCCCGGTTCATGGACCGCCGCCCTCCTGCGCAGTTGGCGGCTGCAGTCGAGGAAATGCAGCGGCTGCTCAATGGCTTTGGCATTACGGCGGTCAAGATTGCCAACACACCGGATGATCACCTCGAGGCCATCACGGCGATGGATCGTGGACCCGGCCTGACCCTGCATGTCACGACCAGCCTGGCGACTCCCTACGGCTCTCGCGAAGCGCCACTCGACATTGCAGCCTACGAGGCGAGGCGTGACAGCTTTCAGAGCAAGAACGTCAACACCAACGCCATCAAGATTTTCCTGGACGGAGTGCCAACGGCTTCCCGGACCGCCGGTATGCTCGAACCTTATGCGCCAGATGACCACTTCCCGCCGGGATACCTCGGAGAGATGCACCTGGCCGAAGAGCTGCTCACCGAAGATGTGAAGGCGCTCGACCGTGCGGGTTTCCAGATCAAGATTCATACGGCGGGTGACGGATCAGTTCGGCGAGCACTGAACGCGATCGAAGCCGCGAGGCTCGCCAACGGCCCGAATGGGCCACGCCATGAACTTGCTCATGCCGGATATGTCGGCGATGCAGACATGACGCGATTCGCCGAGCTCAACGTGGCCCCGGATTTTTCGCCCTATATCTGGAGCCCCTCGCCGATCATCCAATCGGTCATCGATGCCGTCGGGCCGCGGGGCGAGCGGTACTGGCCCACGCGAGATCTCCTCACGGGTTCTGCAGTAGTGGTCGCCGGCTCTGACTGGCCGTCTGCCGTCGACTCACCCAATCCCTGGCCGGGGATCGAATCGCTGGTGACACGCAGGGCAGCCAACGGCGATCCCGAGGGGACATTGTGGGCCGAGCAGGGTGTTGAGCTGGCGGAGGCACTTGCCATCTTCACTGCCAATAGCGCTACCACTCATGGCTTTGCCGACGTCACGGGGCGGATCGAGCCCGGCGTGTCCGCTGACCTGATCGTGTTGTCGCAGGATATTTTTGCGGTCGATCCTGATCGGATTGGTGACACTGAAGTCTTGTTGACACTGTTCAACGGGCGGGTGGTTCACGCGCGGGAGCCTTTCCGTACCGAGTCCAAGTCCGACAAGGCCGCGGACCTCGTCCTGCAAAACGGCAAGGTGCTCGCCCGGATGTCGAATATCCCGGGCTGGGCTGAAGCCATTGCAGTCAAGGATGGCAGTATCGTCGCCGTCGGCAGTAATGATGAGGTTGCGGATTGGGTGGGTTCCACGACGCAGGTTGAGGACCTGCAAGGCCGGTTCGTCATGCCGGGTTTTGTTGATCAGCACGTCCACACCTACTTTGCGGGCGAGGAAATGCTGTACGGATGCCGCCTGCAGGACACCATGACCTTCGAGCAAGTGCTGGCGAAGGTTGGCGAGTGTGCTGAAGTGGCTGCAGAGGGTGAATGGGTACGTGGAGGGCCGTGGGGCAGTCACCTGCTGCCCCAACTCTACAAGGAGTCGGCCCTGACCGCGCTGGATCAAGCATCGAAAGGTCATCCACTGATCCTGCGTGACGATACCGCCCATAACGTGATCGTCAATTCCGCGGCGCTTGCCTTGATCGGCTATGGCGCGGAGACACCCAACCCTGAAAAGGGCGAAATCGTTCGGGATCCGGACACGGGGGGAATCACCGGCCTCTTGTTTGAGAGCGCGGCCAAGGCAGCCCACAAGGCTGCACCGGCCAGGACGATCGAGGAGGACGCCGCTGCGGTGGCGGAAGGGGTCGAGGTGCTCAGCGCACTTGGCGTGACGAGTTTCCTTGATGCCGCCGTCCCACCGAGGGTCGCACGGGCCTATAACCATCTGGACCAGGCCGGCGGCCTCAACGCCCGGGCAGCGCTTGCCATGAGCGAGGGCGTGCTGACTGTCTATTCTGATGAGTCACTGGAAGAGCTCGTCGCCGGGCGGGATGCCTTCAAGTCGCCCAACGTGTTACCGGACTACGTCAAGTTTTTCCTGGACGGGATTCCCCCGACTTATACGGCGCTGTTTCTCGAACCCTACCTGCCCACCACGAAATTTGGCGACCACTTTCTCGGCGACATCTACTATTCCGGGGACGAACTGGCTCGGTTGGTGACAGCCTTTGATGCCAGCGGCGCGACGGTCAAGATACACGCCACAGCAGATGGCTCGGTGCGGGCAGCCCTGGACGCGTTTGCCGTGGCGAGGGCGCAAAACGGTAACAGCGGCCTGCCTCACCAGATCGCCCATGCCGGTTACGTGCACCCTGACGATCGGGGCAGGTTTGCACAACTAGGCGTGGTGGTCGATGCCTGCCCCACCTTCTGGTTCCCACACGTGATCGTGACGGCCATTGAGTGGGCCATCGGCAAGGAGCGGGCGTATCAGTACTGGCCGTTCAGGGATATCATCGACCAGGGCGGATCGGTGGCCCTGGGCTCGGATTGGCCGGTGCTGCCGTCCCCGAACCCGCTGCTGGGGATCGAGGCGATGGTCACGCGGCAGGACCCTCAGGACACAACCAGTGAGGCGCTGTGGCCAGAACAGTCTATTACGCTGATGGAGGCCCTGCGAAGCGCGACCCTGGAGGGCGCCCGAGCTTTGAACATCGCGGATCAGGCTGGCTCGATCGAATCAGGCAAGTCAGCGGACCTCATCGTGCTCGATCGGAACCTGTTGGAGATCCCCATCAAGGAGGTCTCGGACGCCAAGGTGCTGCAAACCTACTTCCGTGGTCGAGAGGTATACCGCGCCGATCCATGAGGGGAAAAATCCAGCCATTCCTTCAGTGCCTTGCCATGGCGGTACTGTGCGGCGCCCAGTCCGTTACAGCGGCCGAAATTCTACCTGACCCCCTGGTCGGCCAGGACCTTCCCGAGGCCTCCCGCCCTCACTGGGTCTGGGTAAACGACATCGTTTTTTCGCACCTGGCCGATGGCAAGGCTTTCCTGATTGATGGCGACAGCGGCCAGATGCTGGGCATGCTCAGCACCGGCTTTGCCTTCAACACGCTGCTGCTGCCGCGGGATGCCTCGGTCATCCTGTCGCCAGAGATTTATTTTTCCCGAGGCGTGCGGGGTGAGCGAACCGACGTGGTCACGCTCTACGACCCGCTCCGCCTGTCGCCGGTAGGTGAAATCCCGATCCCGCCGGGGCGCGCCATCGTCGTGCCCATGCATGCCGTTTCTACCCTGACCGACGATGATCGCTTCCTCCTGCTTTACGCTTTCAGTCCTGCGCAGAAGGTCCAGGTGGTGGATGTGAAGCGCCAAGCCTTTGTTGGCGAGATCGAAATACCCGGCTGTGCGCTGGTGTACCCGACCGGGCCGCGTGATTTCTTTTCCCTTTGCGGTGATGGATCTGCACTGGCGATCACCCTCGATGACGAAGGCAAGCCCATTGCACGGCGACGGACCCAGCGCCTGTTCGACCCGGAAACCGATCCCGTCACCGAAAAGGCGGTGAGGGTGGGCGATCGCTGGATGTTCGCCTCCTTTGCAGGGGACCTGCTTGAGGTGCAGGTGGGCAGCCGGCATGAACGGCTTGAGCGTTGGTCACTGACCACGGATGAGCAGCGGGCAGAGAGCTGGCGTCCGGGCGGCATGCAGCATCTGGCGGTGCATCAGGAGCGGGGCTGGTTGTATAGCTTGATGCATCAGGGCGGACCGGACACCCATAAGGATCCTGGCAGCGAGGTCTGGGTGTACGACCTTAAGACCCGCAAGCAGCTCAAACGTATTCCATTAGACGGCCCACTGACGTCCATTGCCGTCACTCGTGATGAGCAGCCGCTGATGTTCGGGCTGTTCATCGGTGCTACCGAACTGCAGGTCTATGACGCAACCACCGGGGAAAAACTCAGGACCGTCGGCGAAATAGGTTTTACGCCGACCACTCTGGTGACCTACTGAATGCATCTTGATCCAACCATCGTACTGGTAATCACTGGCGGTCTCTGCCTGCTGTTTTTCGTAGCGGCGTACCACAAGATGGCTGATTTTGACCGGCATTCCAGCGTCGTTAGAGTTTACCGGCTGGTACCGGAAGCACTCGTGGTCCCGGCCGCGTTGTCAGTAGTGGCAGCAGAGTGCACTGCGCTCGTGTTGCTGCTCTGGCCTGCCTCGCGAGCCCTGGGGGCAGTGCTGGCGGCCGCACTCCTGGGTCTGTATGCCGTTGCGATGGCAATCAATCTGGCGCGGGGCCGATTCCGCATCGATTGCGGCTGCCTGGGCCCAGGCAAGCGACAGTGGTTGCGATGGAGCCTGGTCTGGCGAAATACAGGACTCATGCTGGCGTCTCTGGCGCTTCTGCTGCCGACAACGAGCAGGCCAGTCGGCTTGATGGACCTGCTGGTGGCCATGGTCGCGGTGGTAACTCTGGCCATCTTATATGCCGCCCTGGTCTTGCTCGGTTCCCAAGGTGACCGAAACGTGGCGCGGACATGAGCAGCCAGGCCTGGGTAGTAATTGGTCTGCTCTGGATTGTGGTGCTGGTCCTCGCCGTTGCCGTACTGTCGCTAGCGCGGCAAATTGGGGTGCTGCACCAGAGGGTGCAACCGGTAGGTGCGCTGGCCATCGCCAGGGGCCCTGTGGTCGGCGAACAGGCCCCAAAGGTTGCTGTCCAACCCCTTATTGGGGCACCGCGGGAGGTGGGTGTGCCCCATCCGCGAGGGCTCGATACCCTGTTGCTTTTCATCTCGCCAGCCTGCCCAGTCTGCAAGACCCTGCTGCCCGTGGTGCAGGCCATCCGGCGGGACGAGCGACGTGCCGTCGAGGTCATTCTTGCAAGTGACGGCCCCGTCGCGGAGCATCAGGCATTCGTGCAGCGTGAGCGGCTGCAAGAGTTTCCTTACGTGCTGTCTGAGCCTCTGGGCCTTGCCTATGGTGCTGGAAAGTTGCCACATGCGGTCCTGATCGACTCGAAGGGTGTGTTACGAGCCGCTGGTTTGGTAAATTCACGCGAACAGTTGGATAGCCTGTTCGAAGCGCGGGAACTCGGCGTGGCGTCGCTGCAGGAGTACCTTGAACGCAGCGGCAAGCGTGATGTGGCATGACCCGACAAGCAGTGAGGATCCAAGTCCGTGTCTCGTTATGATGCATTGATCGAGCACCTCACCAGGAACCTCGCCGGCACGGCCGGGAGGCGCAGTTTCCTTCGCACCTTGGGGCATGTGCTGATTGGCGCCGGGGCCTTGCCGCTGTTGCCCGTGGCGCGCGGGCAGGCCGCCGGAAATGACGAACAGAATCCGCAATCCTGTGATTACTGGCGCTATTGCGCGGTGGATGGCTTTTTGTGTGCCTGCTGCGGTGGAACGGATACGATCTGTCCGCCCGGCACCGAGCCAGCCCCGATGACCTGGGTTGGCACCTGCCTGAATCCGGCAGATGGCAGGCATTACATCGTGTCCTACAACGACTGTTGTGGAAAGAGTTCCTGCGGCCGCTGTCTCTGCGCGCGAAACGAGGGCGACCGGCCCTTGTACATGGCCGGAAAGTCCAACGACTACAACTGGTGCGTGGGTAGCAAGAGCGATATTCCCTATCACTGCACCATGTCGCGAGTGATCAACGTTGTGGAGCAATGAAAGCAACGGCTAGCGCCTGCCTGATGGGCGCGCTGCTTTGGCTTGTCTCGGGCGAGTGCAGCGCGGCGGAACCGCGTGACCATTACATGATCCATTGCATGGGCTGCCATGGCGAAGATGGGGCCGGGCTGCCAGGGGCGGTCCCAGACTTAAGGCGTGACTTCGCGCGCCTTGTCAGTTCAGGAGTCGGGCGCGATTACATCCTGCGGCTGCCAGGCGTGAACCAGGCAGGGCTTGATGCGCAGGACACCGCCAGCGTCCTCAATTGGATCCTGGTAAACCTGGCCAACCCCGTGGGTAATTCCTCCCAGGCTCCCTTTACGGCGGCAGAGATCCTGGCGGCTCGAAGGCAGCCACTGCTGGAATTATCCGCACTGCGGGCCAGTATCTTGGGGGAGGCCAGGGACTCCGCGGACTTGCCCTGAACTTAGCGCCTCTTCTTGCCCTTACCACCGCCGCCGCTTCCGGAGAGGGTGACCTCTTCATAGCCGGTCCACCCTGACTGCCCAGCCGCATTGACTGCACGGAGACGATAGCGGAAGGTGCCGCCGCCCGGGCTATCCGTATAGGTAACGTTGTCCTGGCCCACAGTGAGGAGGGTCGTGCTTCCCCAATTGCCCTTGCGGCTGTTGAACTTGTCGCGCTGGATCTGGTAGCTGGATTCGTCGGCCACATCGCTCCAGCTGAGGACTGCAGCGGAACCGCTGGCCACCGCTCCGAAGGAAGCTGGCATATCGGGAGCGCTTCCGCCGCCGCCGCCGCCGCCACCGCCGCCGCCGCTATTCAGTGCGTCATGAGCGGCCTTGGCCTGGACCAGCCCAAAGCCGTAGGCGTTGTCGCGACCGGCGTTACCGAGATCAAGCGCGGTACTGTTCAGCGCGTTACGGATTTCGGCTGCAGTCTTGGTCGGGTTCAGGCTCCAGACCAGCGCCGCCACGCCGGCCACGTGGGGCGTTGCCATGGAAGTGCCATCCCAGGCTTCGTAGCCGCTATACGCCTGGCCGGAAACCGGGGCTGTATTGTCCACCGCCGCGGTCTGACCGAGGTAGCTCCCCTTGAGGTCCAGTCCATCCTCACGGCTGATGCTGACTGCCGGGATGGCGCTGGAACCGTTAAGCGTGCCAGCAAACCCGCCGGACACGTTGTTGTAGATGACGGCTGCACTGCCACCGCCATTGGCTACTGCCGC
>JAURMS010000385.1 GCA_030830595.1 Gammaproteobacteria bacterium
ACGGGCCATTAGCTCAATTGGTAGAGCTGCGGACTCTTAATCCGTAGGTTGTAGGTTCGAGTCCTACATGGCCCACCAACCCTTCTTCATGCCAGAGTCGGCGGTTTGCGCTTTCGCTGCTTTATGTTCATAACGGGTTTGTGACCTGCGTCAGCGGCGCTACTATTCCAATATGAAAATAAAACGCCTGCTGACTTTCAGATTGGCGCTAATCGGGGGCGCCATACTTATTGGGTCGGCGGCATTTTTCTTGTTGGGTGTCCTCAGCGCCGATCGGGGCAATTCACCGGCTCAATACGCCATAAGACTTGCTGGGCTTATGGGAGATGGTTTGGTCGGAAAGTCGCCCCCTTCAACGGAAACGATTGCCACTGCTCATCTTTCCGTTAGCTTGAAGAGGGTTCGGCTGCCTTTGGCCTCTGAATTCGAGGGCGGCGGAATAGCGCGCTTTGGCGATGGCCTGCTATTGGTTAATGGCGAAGGCAAGATGTTTTGGATACAGAACTCCATCGCCAAGTCAATTGCAGTCGAGGTGCCGCCAACAAACCTCGAAGCATATCGAGCAGCCGCCAAGTTGCCTGAATTCGCGCAGTTGTGGCATGACTTCTCGAAGCTCAGATATCTTGACCTTTTAGCCGTACGGTACTCGGGTCGTGATTTGCTGTTCCTCACCTTCACCGAGTGGGACCCTGAGGGACGATGCTTTAGGTTTGCGATGGCTCGTCTTGACGTATCGGATTTGACTCCTGACCCGGCAACGTGGGCTGTAAAACAGAAAGATTGGGAGGTCGTTCACAGGGCGAAACCTTGTCTTGGGCTGAAACGCGAAAACATCGCGCTTGAGGGCCACATCGCTGGTGGCCGGATGGTTTTTGACGACAGTAAAGCGGAAGTAATTTTTTCGGTTGGGGACTACCGCAATGATGGCGTGTACGCTCCAAGAAAATTGGCTCAGGAGGACGATTCGGATTACGGGAAGATTTTTCGGCTGGCGCTTGAAAGTGGAGATGTCAGGCGTATAGCCAAGGGCACTCGGAATCCTCAAGGGTTGGTCCTAACTAAGAAGCATGAGCTCTGGGCAACAGAGCACGGGCCGATGGGTGGGGATGAATTGAACCTGATTAAGGATGATGCAAATTATGGCTGGCCCTTGGCGACGCTGGGTAATCGATACAGCGGAATGCCTTGGCCGGGTGTCGAGAATAGTGGCAGGGACCATTTGATACCGGGTTTAGAGCCCGCGATCTATGCATGGGTTCCGTCAGTAGGGATTTCTGGAATTGCTGAGGTGCATAATTTTGCCTCGGCCTGGGATGGAGACCTCCTTGCTGCATCGCTTAAGGGCCATTCTCTATATCGACTGAGAATTGTTGACCGCAGAGTGCAGACGGCAGAGCAGATACCCATTGGCCAGAGAGTTCGTGAAGTCCTGCAACTCGACGATGGGAGCATTGCTCTATGGACAGACTCCTTTGAGGTCATATTCCTGAGGCCTTCGATCAGAGGTAATGCGTTCAGGGAGATGAGTGAGGATCTCCGAAAAATGGATTGGGATTCCGGTCGCAAACAGGCTGCCTTGGCTGCCGTGCAGGCCTGTTTAGAGTGTCATTCCCTTGAGCCGGGTGTCGTAACGGGTGCACCAAGTTTGGGCGACGTAGTTGGAAGAAGAGTGGCCTCCACGGACTATGCTGGTTACTCGGACGCACTACGCCAACTTGGTGGAAACTGGACAACCGAGAGATTGACGCAGTACATTCAAAACCCTCAGGCTCTTGCGCCTGGAACGTCGATGCCCCCAATGGAAAACTCCGCTGCCTTGAGCGAGGACTTGGTGACGCTGCTCGATGGTTTGAATGCAGCGGAATAACAGGCCTCGAATTTCTGCGTCAAAGAACTCCTGTGCCAGACCCTATCCGTGACCCCGACTACCGCTGGCCCTCCGCCAGCGTGGGCGATTCGGCCACCCCGATCCAGCGTGCCCTGGGCGCGCTCAAGATGGGCGCACTGCTGGCCGGTGCCGTCACCATCCTTCTTATGTATGCGCGGACCTATGCCGGGCTAGCTGTGCCCGGGGGCGTGGCCAGCGCAGCCGTCCTGGCAGCTTTTCTCCTGCCAAGCCTCTCCGCTTGGCTCGCCGCGCGGCGCCGGGCCCGTCGCGCCCCGGCCAACCGGCCCGACGGAAGGGCCTGATTCGTCCATCATCCGGTATACTTTTGGGCTCGCCGGCTCCGGCGTGCGAGAGTGGCGGAATTGGTAGACGCGCTGGATTTAGGTTCCAGTGGGGTAACCCGTGAGAGTTCGAGTCTCTCCTTTCGCACCATAAGCCCGGGGGCGGGCCAGTGCGGGCGGGAATGAATGTTGTGCTTTTTCAGAGGGTTGAAAGGCAATGATGGTTTCAGTTGAGGCCCTGAAGGGTCTTGAGCGGCGCATGCAGGTGGCGGTCCCGGCCAGCCGGGTTCAGCAGCAGGTGGACAAGCGGCTGCTGAATGTCAGCCGCACGGCCAGGATCAAGGGCTTCCGTCCGGGCAAGGCCCCCATACACGTGGTGCGCAAGCACTATGGCGCCCAGGTGCGCGACGAGGTCGTGGGCGACCTGATCCGTGAGTCGTTCGCCGAGGCGGTGCAGCAGCAGCAGATGGTGCCGGTGGGCGGGCCGCGGATCGAGTCCCTGCCGCCGGGTGAGGAGGGCGAACTCAAGTATGCCGCCACCTTCGAGATCTATCCCAAGGTAGATGTGGGTGGGCTTGAGGGCATGACCATCAATCGGCCGGAAGCCAGCGTGGCGGATTCGGACGTGGACGCCATGCTCGAGAGCCTGCGCAGCCAGCGCCCCGAATTCCTGCCCGTGGAGCGGCCGGCCGCAGACCAGGATCGTCTGACTGTCGACTTCGAGGGCACCCTCGATGGCGAGCCTTTCGAGGGCGGCAAGGCCGAGGGGCACCAGTTCCAGCTCGGCACCGGCCGCATGATGAAGGACTTCGAGGAGGGCCTGCGTGGGGCCACGACCGGTGAGACCCGCAGCTTCGACGTGGGCTTTCCGCCTGACCACCCCAGCACCAAGCTGGCCGGCAAGACCGCGCAGTTCAAGGTGACGGTCAAGAGCGTCGAGGAGATGAAGCTGCCAGAACTCGACGATGCCTTCTGCCGTGCCTTCGGCGTCGAAGAGGGTGGCGTCGAGGCGCTTCGCGCCGAGGTCCGCGAGAACATGGAACGCGAGCTCGGCCAGGCCATACGCAACCGACTGAAGGCACAGGTCATGGACCGGCTGCTTGAGGCCAATCCCCTGGAGCTGCCGGGTACACTGGTCGATCAGGAAATCCGCGGCCTGCAGATGGAAGCCATGCGCCGCATGGGTGCCCGCAATGCCCGTCAGGTGCCTGCCCGCCAGCCGTTCGAACAGCCGGCACGTCGCCGTGTCGCGCTGGGACTGCTGCTTGGCGAGGCCGTGAACAAGGCTGGCATCCGCCTGGATGCGGGCCGCGTCCAGGCGCGCCTCGAGGAGATTGCCGCGGGGTTCGAGGACCCTGCCGCTGCCCGCCAGCAGTATGCGGAGAACGAAGGCGCCATGCGCCAGCTGCAGATGATGGTGCTGGAAGACCAGCTGGTGGACTACATCCTGGAGAAGGCCCAGGTCACCGCCCAGCCTGCCAGCTTCAAGGACATCATGAACTTCGGCGCCGACGCGTCGTCTGAACAGGCAGGCTGAACATGGATCGCAGAATGGAAACCCAAGCCTTGAACCTCGTGCCCATGGTGGTCGAGCAGACTGCCCGGGGCGAGCGCGCCTATGACATCTACTCCAGGCTCCTGAAGGAGCGCGTGGTGTTCATGGTCGGGCCGGTTGAGGACTACATGGCCAACGTCATCGTGGCCCAGCTGCTGTTCCTGGAGTCCGAGAGCCCGGACAAGGACATTCATCTCTACATCAACTCGCCGGGCGGCTCGGTGTCCGCGGGGCTCGCCATCT
>JAURMS010000386.1 GCA_030830595.1 Gammaproteobacteria bacterium
CGCGAAAATAATCAGGAACAGCAGCAGTGCATCCGGGTGCAGCTGCCCGGTGACGGCCGTCCAGCCCAGCACCGGTGGGGCGGCGCCCGCGGCGCCCCCGATCACGATGTTCTGGGGTGTCGCGCGCTTGAGCCACACCGTGTACAGCACGGCATAGCCGATCAGCGAGAAGAAGGTCAGCACGGCGGTGAGGGCGTTGACCAGCAGCGCCAGGATCAGCATGGAGGCAGCGCCCAGTACGAAGGCGAAGGCCAGGGCATGCGATTCCGGGAAGGCGCCCTGTGGCAGCGGGCGATGCCGGGTGCGTGCCATCTCGGCATCGATGCGCGCGTCCAGCACGTGGTTGATGGCGGCTGCGGACGCCGACGCCAGGCCGATCCCCAGCGTGCCCCAGGCCAGCGCCGCGAGCGGCGGCCAGCCGGGGACCGAGAGGAACATGCCCACCACAGCAGTAAAGACGATCAGGGCGACCACCCGTGGCTTGGTGAGGGCCAGGAAGTCGCGCACCCGCGTGGCGAACGCGTTCTCCGGGCTCAGGACCTGGGTGTCATCCCTCACTGTGGGAGGCTCCGGAAGTGGGCGGGAAAGGGCTGAAATCCTAGCACAGCGGGCCGGCCCCGGCCCCGGTGACACTCACGCCGGCGGCCGCGGCAGCAGGCGCCGAAACAGGGTCACCATGGCCAGCACCAGGATGGCCGCTCCCGCGTTGTGGGCGGTGCCCAGCCACAGTGGCCAGCCCTGCCAGATCAGGTTCATGCCGATCAGCAGCTGCAGGATCAGGGCCCCGAGCACCGCGGCGCCGGCTGCCCTGGTCTGCCAGCTGCCGGCCGCACGCCAGGCTGCAGCCACCAGCGCCAGCAGGGCGAGTGTGACAGCCAGCGCGCCGATCCGGTGGACGTAATGAATGGCTACCCGGGCGGGTGCGTCCAGCACGCCGCCCTCGTAGTCGATCCCGAGGCCACGCCACAGGACGAAGGCGTCCTGGAAGTCCATGTCCGGCCAGAATCCGCCCTGGCAGGTGGGGAAGTCGCTGCAGGCCGCTGCCGCATAGTTGGTGCTGGTCCAGCCGCCGAGGGCGATCTGGAAGACGACGAGGGCAGCGACCACGCTGGCAGGCGCCAGCAGGCGGCGTTCGCCACCCGTGCGCTCGCGCAGCTCGGGGCTCAGGGACAACCACCAGAGCAGCGACAGGGTGGTGAGCCCGCCCAGCAGGTGCAGGGTGACCACCAGGGGTTTCAACAGCAGGGTCACGGTCCACATGCCGAGCAGGCCCTGCATCAGGACCACGCCGAGCAACACCCAGGGCAGTACCCGAGGCTGGCGCGGGTCGCGACGGTTGACCACCGACAGCACCGCCAGCGCGATGATGAGGAGCCCCAGGCTGCTGGCGATATAGCGGTGGATCATCTCATTGAGGGCCTTCGTGTAGTCGAAGGGCCGGTCGGGATGCGCCTCGTTGAGGGTCTCCACCTGATCCACGAGCTGCGCCGGGTGGACGTGCCCGTAGCAGCCCGGCCAGTCCGGACAGCCGAGACCCGCGTCGGTCAGGCGCACCCATGCGCCCACCACGATGACGACCAGCGCCAGCGCCGTGGCGGTGCGGGCCAGCCAGCGAAACCAGTTCAACTTGCTATCTGCGTTCATGCGTCAACCAATGTGCGAGAGCTTGAGGAGCCTTTCCAGGTCGGTGAGGATGGAGCGCGGCGGCGCATCGGCCGGGTAGGCCATCAGCAGGTTGCCGAGCGGGTCGACGAGGTAGATCCGTCCGCTGGTGGGCGGATCCGGGAAGGCCGCCACCAGAGCCTTGCTCTCGTCTTCCTCTGCCCGTCGCACCAGCAGGTCGGGGTGCTCGTCGCCCAGCGCCGGCTCGATGGGCGGCACCGAGCTGCGCAAGAACACGCGGCTGACCCGGTTGACGTCCTTGTCGAGAGCAAGCCGGACCTGTCGCGTCTTGATCAGCACCTCGCGGCAGGCTTGGTCACAAGGGCCCTCGCCGAGGTGAACAATCAGCCAGTCGCCGGTGGGCAGGCCGGGAGGCAGCGGCTGTGGCGGCGAGATGAGCTCGCCCTTTTGCGCGCCGCCCGAGGGTCGCCAGTCGGTGTAAAAGTACAGGTAGAAGGACACGATGAGCGGTATGAAAAACAGCGCCGCCAGGCCGATGAGGGCCAGCCTGCCCCGCCGGTTGGGAGGATTGGGATCGGTCATGTGGAAGTGCTCCGTCGGGGCTTCAGGCTCAGCACGAGCCAGGTGATGAATACGGTGGCCGCCAGGCCGAACCACTGCACGGCGTAGCCGAGGTGACGTTCCGGTGCCATGCCATCGGGCCGCCACTCGCGCAGGAAGCCGTCCGGCTGGTCGTCCTCCAGTAGCAGCAGCTGCGGATGCAGGCCCTCGCCGAGCGCGGAGGCCAGCTCGTCCATGGTCGGGAAACTGACCCGTCGCGGCCAGCCGCTGCCGGCCTCCGGTGCCAGCTCCACGGCAGGCCGGGGCAGCGCGGAGATCCGCGCGATGAGCTCGCGAGGCGCGGCATCCACCTCCACGGGCGGCACCTCGCTGCGGTCACCGGAGGTGGCGATGAAGCCGCGGTCGACCAGGACGGTGGTGCCCGCCTCGCGCAGCAGCGGGGTCAGGATGCGTACCCCGGGCCGACCCTCGTGACTGACGTTTTCCAGCAGGAACTGATGCGCCGGGTCGTAGCGGCCCCTGACCGCAACCCGCTGGTAGCGCGGGAGTTCGCCGGCCGCAGGCAGCGCCACCACTGAGGTCGCGCCGGCCGCGAAGGAGAGCAGGATGGCCTCTTTCTCGTCCGCCCGTCTCAGCTGCCACTGACCGAGCTGGACGAAGGCCACCACGCCGGCAGCAGCCAGCAGCGTCCAGTGCCAGCGCGGGGCGAAGCGACGGTGGGTGAGCGCAAGCGTCACGCTATACTCTTCCCGCTTTCCAGCGGAGTGCGTCGTTGCAGCCATTCAAGATCCTGGTCATCCTCATCCTCGCGGGCATCGTCTTGAGCCTCGGCTCCGCGCTATTCCACCTGGTCACCGACCGCAAGGGCGAGACCCGCAGCATGGTGCGGGCCCTGACCGTGCGCATCAGCCTGTCGGTGGCGGCGTTCGCCCTGCTGTTCGTTGCCTACGCCGCAGGCTGGATACAGCCTCACGGCCTCCGACCCTGAGCCCGTTCGGCCGCTATCGCCCCATTGCGTAGACCGCGGGCAGGTTACGAAAAGCCCCGTCCACGTCCATGCCGAACCCGAACACGAAACGGTCCGGCACCGCGACGCCGACGTAGTCTGCTTCGACCGCGGGCGGGCTCGCCCGTTCCTTGCGGGAGAAGGCCGCGATCCGCACCTCCCGCGCGCCCCGCTCGAGCAAGGCCTTGCGTACGGCGTCCAGGGTCTGGCCCTCGTCCAGGATATCGTCGAGCAACAGCACGCTGCGTCCTGTGAGCTCGGCATGCGGGCCCGCCAGCCACTGCAGTTCGCCGCCTTGCGTGCCCCGGCCGTAGCGCCTGACGTGCACGTAGTCGCACTCCAGCGGGAAGCGAAGCCTGGGCAGTAACTGCCCTGCGAAGACCAGTCCGCCGGTCATGACGGTGATGACTACCGGGTTCCGGTCGGCGAGGTCGGCCGTAACGGCCCTGGCGATGCGCTCGAGGGCGGCCTGGACCTCTTCGGCGGAGACCAGCAGGTCTGCCTCGGCGGGCGGGTAAGGTGCAAGCGGCTCGGCCATGGGGCAATTCTACTCGCCGAGGTGCTGCTCGATGCGCTCGAAGAGATCGACACGGTCGACCAGGTCGGTGAGGTAGTCCAGCCGGTCGGTGTCCAGTACGAGGACGGGGGAGAGGTCGTAGCGCTGGAACCACTCCTCGTAAAGGCGGTTCAGCCGCGAGAGGTAACGAGCCGGCATGTCCTGCTCGTAGCCGCGTCCGCGCCGACGGATCCGCTGGCGCAGGGTGCGCACCGGACAGCGCAGCTGGATCATCAGGTCGGGCGGGCGCAGGGCATGGCGCAGGCCTTCGTAGAGCGTCCAGTAGGTCTCGAAGTCGCGCTTGGGGATCAGGCGCTGCAGGTGCAGGTTGCGGGCGAAGATCTCGGCGTCCTCGTAGATCGTCCGGTCCTGGATCACCGCCCTGTCCTGCTCCTGCAATTGCTGGTGCAGGCGAAACTTGTGGGCGAGGAAGAACAGCTGCGACTGCAGCGCCCAGGCGCGCATGTCGGCGTAGAAGTCGGCCAGGTAGGGATTGGCCTCGTTGGGCTCGTAAAATGGCTCGAGGCCATAGCGCCGGCAGAGGAACTCGGTGAGTTCCGTCTTGCCGGCACCGATGTTGCCAGCGATCGCGATGTACTTCCCGCGCGCCACGCGGGATGGAATCAGAGCCAGTAGACGAAGACGAACAGGCCCAGCCAGACCACGTCCACGAAGTGCCAGTACCAGGCCACCGCCTCGAAGGCGAAGTGGCGCTCTGGCGTGAAGTGGCCTTTCAGGCAGCGCAGCCAGATCACCACCAGCATGATGGCGCCGACCGTCACGTGCAGGCCATGGAAGCCGGTGAGCATGAAGAAGGTGGAGCCGTAGACCCCGGTGCCCAGCTGCAGGCCCAGCTCGGCATAGGCGTGGTGATACTCATAGCCCTGGACGCCCAGGAAGATGAAGCCGAGCAGGAAGGTGAGAGCCAGGAACACCTTGAGCACGCCACGCTTGCCGTCCTTCAGGGCGTGATGGGCGATGGTCAGCGTGACGCCCGACAGCAGCAGCAGTCCGGTATTGATGGCAGGCAGGCCCCAGGGGTGCATGATCTCGAACTCGCCGTCCTCGCGCGGACCCAGCGCATCAGGGCCGTTTGCCGTCATGGGCCAGCTGAAGTCATAGCCGGGGTAGAGCAGACCGGTCACACCCTTGCCCCCCTCTCCGCCGATCCAGGGCAGCGAGAGCTGCCGCACGTAAAACAGCGCGCCAAAGAAGGCAGCAAAAAACATGACCTCGGAAATGATGAACCATGTCATGCCCATCCTGAAGGAGCGATCGACCTGCATGTTGTAGAGCCCGGCCTGGTTCTCCTCGATCACCTTGCCGAACCAGAGAAAGAACAGCGTGAACAGCAGCACGAAGCCCGAGATCAGCACCATGCTGCCGCCGCCGGCCCCGATAAGGGTCATGGCTGCGCCGATCATCAACACGAACAGCGATATCGACCCGAAGAAGGGCAGGTTGCTGCCGTGCGGGATGTAGTACTTGGCTGGATCGTGGGCGTGGGTTGCGGTCGACATCTCTGTTACCCCTGGAAGGCGGTCTGCGCCGCCGGTTGTTCAGTCGCGGTGGATTCGAAAAAGGAATAGGACAGCGTGACCCGATCCACCCCGGGCGGCAGGTCGCGAGAAATGACAAAACGTACGGGCATGTCTTTCACCTCGCCGGCGGTGAAGTGCTGCGGCGTGAAGCAAAAGCACTCGGTCTTCTGGAAGTGACGGGAGGCCCTGGCGGGCGAGACGCTGGGCACGGCCTGCCCGGTCACTTCGCGGCCGCTCAGGTTCACGGCATGGAAGGTGGTCTCGTAGAGCCTGCCGGGATGGACTTCCATGCTCGCGATGTTGGGGCGGAACTCCCACTGGCCGGTGCCCGGCGTGGAGGACACGAATTCCACCACGATCGTCCGCCCCTGGTCCTCGCCGGTTTCAGCGATGGCGGCCGACTGCAGCAAGCGATCGCGGGAGCCGATCCCGGTGACTTCGCAGAACACGTCGTAGAGGGGCACCAGCGCGTAGCCGAAGGCAAAGCTCCCGGCGGCCATGACCACCAGCTTACCGGCCAACCCCAGGTTGGCCTGCTTGCGCGATGGCGATGCCGGGATTCCGTTGTCCATGGCTTCAGCCTGCGACCGCCTTGAGCAGCAGGAAGGCGACGTAGACCGCCAGCGCCAGCCCACCCAGCGTCAGCGCCAGGCGCCGGTTGCGCCGGCCAAGCTCCGCTGCGTCCCGCCCGTCCTGCATGGGCTTACTTCACCTCGGGTGCGGTGTCGAAGGTGTGATACGGAGCCGGTGAGGGCACCGTCCACTCCAGCCCCGGCGGGTTGTCCCACACCTCGGCCGTGGCCTGCTGGCCTGTGCGGGTTGCCTTCCAGACGATGTAGACGAACAGCAGCTGCGAGAGGCCGAAACCGAAGGCGCCAATCGAGGACACCATGTTCCAGTCGGTGAACTGGGTCGCGTAGTCGGGGATGCGTCGCGGCATGCCGGCGAGGCCGAGGAAGTGCTGCGGGAAGAACAGTACGTTGACGAAGATGGTCGACATCCAGAAATGGAAGTTGGCCAGCTTCATGTCGTACATCTTGCCCGTCCACTTCGGCAGCCAGTAGTACACGGCCGCCATGATGGCAAACACCGCGCCCGGCACCAGCACGTAGTGGAAATGAGCGACCACGAAATAAGTGTCGTGGTACTGGAAGTCGGCCGGAGCGATGGCCAGCATCAGGCCCGAAAAGCCACCGATGGTGAACAGGAACAGGAAGGCGATGGCGAACAGCATGGGCGGCTCGAAGCTGATCGAGCCGCGCCACATGGTGGCCGTCCAGTTGAACACCTTCACGCCGGTCGGGATGGCAATCAGCATGGTCGATAGCGTGAAGAACAACTGCCCGGCCAGCGGCATGCCCACCGTGAACATGTGGTGCGCCCACACGATGAAGGACAGGAAGCCGATGGAGGCAATGGCGTAGACCATGGTGTCGTAGCCGAAGATGGGCTTGCGGGAGAAGGTCTGGATGATCTCCGAGACGATGCCGAAG
>JAURMS010000387.1 GCA_030830595.1 Gammaproteobacteria bacterium
CCGCGCGGGGCATCGTGGGCGGGCTCGACCTGTCCCGCAGCTACCCGGAGCTGGGCCATGCCCTGCTGACCTGCGCCACCGAGACCCGAACCGCCGAAGACATCGACCATTACGCTGCCAGCCTTGCGGAAGTGCTCCGCTCGGTCCAGGCGGCCTGAGGAAGCGCCATGCGTCAGACCGAACCCGTCATTTTCGAGTTGTCCCGTCCCGGCCGCTCGGCGCGCTCCCAGCAGCCGGCTGCCGCACAGGTCAGCCTCCCCGAGTCGCTCAGGCGGCGCCAGCCGCCGCGCCTGCCAGAGGTCTCCGAGCTGCAGGCAGTCCGGCACTACACCCGACTGTCCCAGCTCAACTTCAGCATCGACACGAACTTCTATCCCCTGGGCTCGTGCACGATGAAGTACAACCCCAAGGTCTGTAATAGCCTGGCCATGCTGCCCGAGTTCCTGGCCCGGCACCCGCTGGCCCCGGAGTCCACTGGCCAGGGCTTCCTGGCCTGCATGTACGAACTCCAGGGCATGCTCGAGGAGGTGACCGGCATGAAGGCCGTTTCCCTCACGCCGATGGCTGGCGCCCAGGGTGAATTTGCCGGGGTGGCCATGATCCGTGCCTATCATCGCGCGCGCGGTGATCTCCAGCGCGACGAGATCATCGTGCCCGAGGCGGCGCATGGCACCAACCCGGCGACGGCCACCATGTGTGGCATGAAGGTTCGGGAAATTCCCTGCGGCGAGGACGGCGACGTCGATGTCGCGGCCCTCGAGGCCGCGCTCGGGCCGCGCACTGCCGGCATCATGCTCACCAACCCCAGCACGCTCGGCGTGTTCGAACGGAGCATCCGGGACATTGCCGCCAAGGTCCATGCCGCCGGCGGGCTGTTGTACTACGACGGCGCCAACCTGAACGCGATCCTGGGCAAGGTGCGTCCCGGTGACATGGGCTTTGACGTCATCCACATGAACCTGCACAAGACCTTTTCCACCCCTCATGGCGGTGGCGGTCCGGGGTCGGGAGCGGTCGGCGTGTCCGAGCGGCTGCGTCCATTCCTGCCCGTGCCGGTGGTCGGCCGCGCCGGCGGGCGTTACCGCTGGCTGGATGAACGCGACCTGCCGCAGACCGTCGGCAGGCTGTCTGGTTTCAAGGGTAGCGCGGGCGTGCTGCTGCGGGCCTATGTCTATATGCGCATCCTCGGCCGTGAGGGCATGCGTGAGGTGGCCGAATACTCCACGCTGAACGCCAACTACCTGCTCGCAAGGCTCAGGGCGATCGGTTACGAGCCAGCCTATCCGGGCCGGCGCGCCAGTCACGAGTTCATCATCACCCTCAAGCGGCAGGCCCGTGATCAGGGCGTCACTGCCATGGATTTCGCCAAGCGACTGCTTGACCATGGCTATCATGCGCCAACCACCTATTTCCCCCTGCTGGTCCCGGAATGTCTCCTGATCGAGCCCACCGAGACCGAGGCCCGCGAGGAACTGGACGGCTTCGTCGCCGCAATGGCCAGCCTGCTGGAAGAAGCCAGCCGCGAGCCCGAAAAGCTGAAGGGCGCTCCCTGGACTACGCCGGTGCGTCGACTGGATGACGTACGTGCCGCGCGCCAGCTGGACCTGACCTGGCAACCGTCCCCGGCCGCCTGAGGAGTTGCCCATGACTGCACTGATCTGCGGCTCGCTCGCCTATGACACGGTGATGGTGTTCCAGGGACGCTTCCGCGAGCACATCCTGCCCGATCGCATCCACATGCTGAACGTGGCCTTCCTGACCCCGACGCTCAAGCGTAATTTCGGGGGCTGCGCGGGTAACATCGCCTACAACCTGCACCTGCTCGGTGGGGACGGACATGCCTGCGGTGCGGTGGGCCATGATTTTGGTCCCTACGCTGCGTGGCTCGCCGACAATGGCCTGTCCGATCGCTTCCTCAAGGTCTGTCCCGATCATTTCACCGCGCAGGCCTACATCACCACCGACCTCGACGACAATCAGATCACGGCCTTTCATCCTGGTGCGATGAACCTCTCCCACACGATCGACGTCCCCCGTGACGCAGGGATCTCCCTTGGCATCCTCGCGCCGGACGGACGGGAGGGCATGGTGGCGCACGCCGAACAGTTTGCCGCCGCCGGCATTCCGTTCATCTTTGATCCCGGCCAGGCCATGCCCCTGTTCGGTCAGCAGGACCTGGATCGTTTTCTTGATCAGGCGACCTGGGTGGCGGTCAACGACTATGAGGGGCAGCTGCTGCAGGAGCGTACCGGGCTGAGTGCACGGCAGGTGGCCGAGCGGGTGCGGGCCTACATAGTCACCCGCGGCGCCGAGGGGTCCCTGATCCACCTGCCGGGTGGGCAGAGCCTGGAGATTCCTGCGGTCAGGCCGGCCGCCCTGGCGGACCCGACTGGCTGTGGCGACGCCTACCGCGCAGGCCTGCTTTACGGCCTGTCCCGGGACATGGACTGGGACACGACCGGCCGGCTGGCCTCGCTGATGGGTGCGCTGAAGATCGCCTGTCATGGCACCCAGAATCATCGCTTCACGCGCGAGGCCTTTGCCGAGGCCTTCCGTCGGGAATTCGATTACGGGCTGGACTGAGCGGATGTCTTCCGCGCGGACAACCCTCGGCGTGCTGCTGCTGGTGCTCGCGCCCGCTGCAGCGCTTGCCGCGGACTGGGCCGATACGCTGGAGCGGGTGGCGCCGTCCGTGGTGGCGATTCAGGTCGATGCGGCCCGCGCCTTTGATACGGAATGGAACGTCTCCACCCAGGCGACCGGCTTTGTGGTGGACGCCGAGCGTGGTCTCATCCTGACCAATCGTCACGTGGTCACGCCCGGTCCCGTGACGGCAAGGGCGATCTTCCAGAACCGCGAGGAAGTCGTCCTGCAGGCGGTCTATCGCGATCCAGTCCACGACTTCGGCTTCTATCGTTACGACCCGGCCAGCCTGCGCTTCGCAGCGCCGAGAGCCTTGCGCCTGCATCCCGCGGGAGCGCGTGTCGGCACCGATATTCGCGTGCTCGGCAATGATGCGGGCGAGCAGTTGTCCATCCTCGCGGGTACCTTGGCGCGGATTGACCGTGAAGCGCCGGATTACGGCCCGGGCAAGTACAACGACTTCAACACCTTTTACCTGCAGGCGGCCTCCAGCACCTCGGGCGGTTCGTCCGGCTCCCCGGTCATCGACGTCACGGGCAAGGTGGTAGGCCTCAATGCCGGAGGTTCGACCGGGGCGGCTTCGAGTTTCTACCTGCCCCTGGCCCGGGTGGCCAGGGCCCTGGACCTGTTGCAGTCCGGGCAGGCCGTCACCCGTGGCACCCTGCAGGTGGTCTTTCGTTACACGCCCTACGACCAGCTCCGCCGTCTCGGCCTGACGGCCGAGACGGAGCGTCGTCATCGGAAACGGTTTCCCGCTCGCACCGGCATGCTGGTGGTGGCTGAAGTCCAGCCCGGCAGCGAGGCTGCCGGGCAGCTTGAGGTCGGCGACATCCTGACCGCGCTCGATGGCAGCCCGGTTGCCGAGTTCGACGCACTGGCCGCCCAACTCGACGACTCGGTGGGCAGCCGGGTCAGCGTCGAGGTCGAGCGCGGGGGTCTCGCGCGCCGTGTCGACCTGCGGGTGGTCGACCTCGAGACCCTCTCGCCGGCGAGCCTGCTGGAGTTGGGGGATACCGTCCTGCACGACTTGTCCTGGCAGATGGCCCGTCACCTGAACCTGCCCGTGCGGGGCGTCTATGTGGCGAATCCCGGCTTCCTGTTGACTCAGGCTGGCGTGCCGCGAGGCGCCGTGATCCAGGAGCTGGAGGGCAGGCCTGTCGTGGCGCTCGACGACCTGGTGGAGGCGCTGGCCGCGGTGCCCCAGGACCAGTTGGTCCAGGTGCGTTACGTCAGGCCGGAGGAGCCGCTCAATCCCCGGGTGAGCGCCGTGCGCATGGACCGGCGGTGGTTCCCTGCACGGACCTGCCGTCGTGATGACGCGGCCGGGCGCTGGCCCTGTCATGACCTGCCGGAGCCGCCGGTCGCGGAGCCAGGCCAGGCAGGTCAGTCGGCGTCGACCCGCTTCGATGCCAACGGTGATCCGGTGCTCGACGCGCTGGCCCCATCGCTGGTCCAGGTGCGTTTCGACATGCCCTACTCGGTCCTCGGCATCACCGAGCGCAATTACCGGGGCACCGGGGTCGTCGTCGATGCGAGTCGCGGGCTGGTGCTGGTCGACCGCAATACGGTGCCCACTTCGCTTGGAGTGGCACGGCTGACTTTCGCTTCCACGCTGGAGCTGACGGCACGGGTAGCCTGGATCCACCCGCTGCACAACCTGGCGCTGCTGACTTACGACCCCCAGGCGTTGGGCGACACGCCGGTCCGGTCCGTACGTCTCGGCGAGGCTGGCCTGCGCCCTGCGGACGAGGCCTGGGCGGTGGGCTTCAAGGGGGATGGCCGCCTGGTCGGGCAACTCACCCGGGTCGCCTCACTGGACCCGGTCGATTTCCCGGTCTCACGCACGCTGGCCTTTCGCGAGGCGAACCTCGAAACGCTCCGCCTGGTCAATGGCCCGACGGACTTTGACGGCGTGCTGGCGGACGCGTCGGGCGCGGTGCAGGCAATCTGGGCCACCTTTGCCTATCAGGACGGGCGCCGGACTGCACAGGTCGGGCAGGGCATCGCAGTCGAGGATGTCAGGTCGCTGATCGAGGCCTACGACCGCGATGGCATCGTGCAGTCGCTGGAGGTGGAATGGCGGCCCGTTTCGTTGGCTGCTGCGCGCCGGATGGGCCTCGACGACGCGTGGACCAGACGGATCAGCGAGCATTCCCCCACCCGGCGCTCGCTGCTGATGGTCGAGCGGGTCGTGGCCGGCTCTCCCGCGGTTGGCGTGGTCGAGCCGGGGGACCTGCTGCTGGCCATCGATGGGCGAGTCGTCAACACCTTCCGTGAAGCCGAGGCAGCCACGGTGGCCGGCCTGCGCCAGCTCCTGGTGTGGCGCGCCGGTGCCGAGGTGACCCTCAGCGTCGAGCCGGTCGGCTGGTCGGGTTCCGACCTGGACCGGGTGCTGGTCTGGTCGGGGGCCACGCTGCACGATCCGCATCGGGCGATGTCGGCGCAGCGCGGCATCGAGGCCAGCGGCGTGTTCGTGGCCTATTTCATGTTTGGGTCTCCGGCGAGTCGCTTTCGCTTGCTGGCCGGGCGGCGTATCACGGAGGTGGATGGGCGCCCCGTGACCGACCTCGATGATTTCATGGCCGAGGTGGCCGATCGGCCGGATGGCAGTTCACTCAGGTTGAAACTGGTCGACTGGAACGGCACACCGGAGCTGATCACGCTCACCCTGGACGAACACTACTGGCCCGCCTATCTCCTGGAGCGCGGCACGGACGGTTGGGCCCGCCGCAGGCCATGACCGCCATGGCAGGACCCGCTGAGATCGCCAGGGCGGTGGAGGTGCTGCGCGCGGGTGGCCTCGTGGCTTTTCCCACCGAGACGGTCTACGGACTTGGCGCCGACGCACGCAATCCGGACGCATTGCGTGCGGTCTATCGACTGAAGGGCAGGCCCTCCAGCCATCCGCTGATCGTGCACCTCGCATCGGCCGACCAGCTCGGGGAGTGGTCCAGTGAGGTGCCGCCCGTGGCCAGCGCCCTGGCCGAGCGGTTCTGGCCGGGCCCGCTGACCCTGGTACTGAATCGGGCGGCCTCTGTGCCTGACGAGGTCACGGGCGGGCAGGACACGGTCGCGCTCCGGGTGCCCGCGCACCCGGTCGCAAGAGCGCTGCTGGAGGCCTTCGGTGGCGGCATCGCAGCGCCCTCAGCCAATCGATACGGGCGGGTCAGCCCGACCCGCTCGGCACACGTGCTGGCAGAATTTGGTGCCGAGGCGCCGCTGGTCCTGGAGGGCGGTGATTGCCAGGTCGGCCTGGAATCGACCATCGTGGCCTGTCTCGGTGGTCGGGTCGTCCTCCTGCGGCCGGGCGCCATCACCATCAGTCAGTTGCGCGAGGTGACCGGGACCGTCGATGCGCCGACTGGCGCCACCCCCCGGGCACCGGGTGATCAGGCAAGTCACTATGCGCCGGCCACGCCTGTCAGGATCGTGGCAGCAGGGGCAGGCTCCCCGGACGGGGCCTGGGAGGGGCTGGCAGTGCTTGCCCGGCGGCCGCCGCCGCC
>JAURMS010000388.1 GCA_030830595.1 Gammaproteobacteria bacterium
CCCGACCGCCTGCAGCACGCGCGAGGGCGACGGTCTCTTCGCCGCCCGCGATATCGAGATCGGCCACCACCACGGCGGCACCCGAACCGGCGAACGCCAGCGCCGTGGCCCGGCCGATGCCAGACGCCGCGCCCGTCACCAGCGCCACCTTACCGTCGAAGTCGTATTTCATCGCTTACTCCTGATATGGGGTCAGTCGAGACCCATCTCCGGCCAGCTTCCCTGAATCCAGGTCTGGCAAATCCCCACACCGCTCGCGCCGGTCGCGTGGTCCTTGAAGGCCATGACGCAGTCACGGAACTGATTCAGGCGCCGCGCATTGTCCGGGGCCGAGCAGTCGGCAAAATACTCGCCGTCGAGGTGCAAATCGCCGCGCCATTCGCCGTGGTAATGCCCGTCGAAGCCGAGGTACAACCCGGCACCCAGGTGAAAGCCGGTGCCCTGCAGGGGCCGCGCAATGAGCTCGCGTCGCGAGCCATCCGGCATCAGCAGCACGAAGTCGGCTTCCAGCAGTCGATGATTAGAGGGGTCGAAGCGCAGTCGCGGCTCAATGCGTGAAACAGGCAGACGGCGACCATCCGGAAACTCGAATCCACCCTGCACCTTTTCATGTCGCCAGCCTTCGCCTTCGTACAGAAGTTGGTACTGCATGAAGCCGTAAGCATCGTGCCCCGAGCCGAACAGCACCGGGCTCCAGACCGCGAGCACTCGCGGGGGATCTTGGTCCATCGGGTCCGGCTGCATGCCCGGCATGGGGCCACCTACCGTGGGTCGCACGCCCCAGGAGCGGTCGCGAGCCATCATCCAGTCCTTCACCGGGATGCGCTGGCCGGCGAGCTCGATCCAGCCCTCGGCGGTACCGATCTGGTGATACCGGATCTGGTCGGCGCTGCGCCGGTAGCCGGTCAGGGTACGTCGATCCTCGCGCTCCTCGGCGATGCAGGGTGTCACGCCCGTGAGCAGCAGGTCGAAAGCAATGGGCTGCACTGCGTTCGGCTCGAGCCTCACGCGCACCCTCCGCAGCGGCTCGATCACCTCGTAGTGCAAGGGCCCCACGTCGATGGCATCCACGTTACTGGACAGTGAGCGGCTTGCCCGCACGGCCCACTGCTCCACACCGCGACTCACGCCGCCGAATCCATCCACCACGTTGCGATTGACGTACTTGCCGAAGCCGAAGCTTACGGCCAATGAGCCATCGGGGCTGCAGGCACTGCCCCAGACCTTTTCGGTCCAGGCCGGGTCGGTGTGCAGCACCGTGGCATGCGTCTCGACGATCTGGTGGTTGAAGAGTTCGTCTGCGGCCACCAGTGGCCCGATGCTGCCCGCCATACGTGTCTCCTAGAAACCGTAGTGTTGTGCATGAATGGCCAGCAGGGCCGAACCACCGTTGCGTTCGTCCATGTCTGAATCAGCCGGGATCCAGCCGCGTGCCCGAAACAGTGCCGCGATCCGCGCCATGATGAAGGCCATGCGCCAGGCCGCAATGGACTCGTCTCGCCCAGGCAGGGATGCCAGGCGGGGCACGTCGTAGCCACGCGACAGGGCATCGTCGAGCATCAGCCACCAGGCGAGGTCATCGACCGGATTGCCCAGCGAGGCCTGCTCGAAATCGAGGACGCCCATGAGTTGCCCATCGCGGAACAGGCAGTTGCCGAGCTTGGCGTCGCCCCAGCAGAAGCCCAGCGGCTCATCGGTGGGGAGATGTGCGCGCAGCCAGGCCTCGGCGCGATGCAGCAGCGGGTACTTTCGACCAACCAGCCCCTCCGCCCAGCGGACTGCCTCGGCGTAGTAGTTCAGCCGACAGGCCAGCGGCGAAGCCGACACACCGAGGAAGTCGAGGCCGAGGTCGCGCCAATTCAAGCGCGCCATGCTGCCCGCGGCCTCAATCCCGGCAAACCAATAGCGCCTGACCTGGGCTGGCGGCAGGTCGTGGAACCAGCCTTCGAGATGATAGAGCGGGTTCTCGTTCGGGACCTGCCCCTCGATTCGCTCCATCAGGTAAAACGGGCCGCCCAGCACCGCCTCGTCCAGTTCCAAGCCGAGCAAGCGCGGCACCGGCACGTCCGCTCGAGCCAGCGCCTCCATGACCCGGTACTGGCGCTCCACGTCGTGGCCCGGAAAGATCGAATCGCCCGGTGGCTGCAGGCGCAGGACGACGTCCCGAACATGATGGCCAGCCTCGTCTATCCAGTCGAGCTGGCCCATCAGGGTGACATTGGAATAGCCATCACCGGGCGGGACCAACGGACCTGTCCGAACCTGGCGACGCCCCGGGGCATCGGCAGCAAACCACTCTGCGATGCGTGGCCCGAGGTCACTCACTCGCGATGCGTCACATCCAGACGTCGCGCGGATCGGGCCAGACCTCGACCTTGGCCGAGGCGGGCGCCTGAACAAACCGCCCGAAACGGCTCGCGTGGAAGGCGAGTGGTGCCGCGTCCCGCGCGCTGCAGGCCTCGATGGCCCCGACGATGATGGTGTGATCGCCGCCGGCGTAGCGCTGGCTGACCCGACAGGCGATCCGCGCCAGCGCACCGTCGATGGTCGGTGGTTCGGGATGCGTGCGCCACCAGTCGTCGACTTCAAACTTGCTCCGGCCGGCCTTGGCGAAATGCAGCGCGACCTCGGTCTGGTGCTCAGCCAGGATGTGGATGGCAAAGGGCGCGCCCAGCTCGAAGGCAGCCAGGCTGCTGCTGCGGTTGGCCAGGCACCAGAGGATCAGCGGCGGATCGAGCGACACGGAAGCGACCGAGTTGGCGGTGACGCCCACCGGCTCCGGGCCCGGACCCACCGCGGTAATGACGGTCACACCCGTGGCAAAGAGCCCGAAGACGCGTCGCAGCTCACGCGGATCCATGCTGTCCGCCTCCTGCCCCACTCAGTACACCCGGGCCGGATTCTGCTTGCGTGGCTCACCGAGCATGTCGCGATAGCTCGGCGGCTGCTTCCCATTGCGGTCCTTGAGGCCGTACTCGAGCGCGATCTCGG
>JAURMS010000389.1 GCA_030830595.1 Gammaproteobacteria bacterium
GACCGGCCCTCGTCGGTGGCGTTGGTGGCCACCGGCCGGGTGTCGCCCGCCCATTCATAGACGATCGCCTCCGGCGGCAGGCCGAGGGCATTCTTGAAATACTCCGCCACCTCGCCGGCACGCTCGCGCGACAGGCCGGTGTTGTCACCGAAGACCCGTGCCAAGGCATCGGACAGCGGCTGCGAGTCGGCATGACCGCTGAAGTAGAGGCGGACGTTCTGGCGATCGCGCAGGTCCTCCAGCACGCGAGCCAGGCGCTCCACGTAATCTGGCGGGATCTGCGCCACGCCCGAGGCGAACCGGATGGCCGGGATGACGTCGCGCAGCTTGACGGTCTCGACTTCCTCACCCTCGACCTGCTCGATCTCCAGCCGGTCGCCGCGCTGCTCGCTCAGGAGCGCCGGGTCCAGGGCCCATTCCTGCAGGGGCTCGCCGTCGGGCATGTGCCGCTCGGCGGGATGACCAATGACCTCTGTCTCCACCGCCGGGGGCTTCGGCAGCTTTGGCAGCGAGGGCCACAACCAGGCCAGGAAGGCGGCTTCGACGATCATGGCCGCACCTCCCCTCGGTTGACCGGGCCACCAAGGCGCCAGAACACCTCAGGCTCGATGGTCAGCCGGTAACAGCAGTCGAGCGCCTCCCAGGTCTCCTCGATCGTTGCCTTGATGACCTTCATGCGCTGATCAACCAGGGACTCGTCCTCCACGTCGGCCAGGTAGGTCAGCCGCAGGATGGCAGGTGCCTTCTTGAGTTCTTCTACCAGCATGGGCAGGCGTGCCTGCCACTGGATGCGGATGTCGGTGGTGCCCGGCTCGAACACGTCGTCCGCGAGGTCGATGCCCACCACGCGGTGCACCGAGGCACCGTAGTTGAACTTGAGCGCCTTGCCGCGGGTGGCGCGCTTGACCTGGGTGGCATCCCCCACCAGTCGGAAGCCGCTGGGCAGGCTGCGATCGTCGAGCTTCAGGATAAAGTTGCTGCCGCGTGACTCGTTGGGCACCACTGCGCAGGTGATGTGGTAGCGACCGTGGGCATCGGTGGTGGCGGCCAATCCGCGCGCCGTGACCAGTCGCACCCCGCCAATGCCCGCCTCGCCGGGATCCTGCTGACCGTTGCGATCGCGGTCGTCGTACACCTTGCCGAACACGTCGGTGCAGTCAAAGGTGGGATCCGGCACCACACGAACGGTGGCGCTGGCCTCGCCGGTCAGGTCCACGCCGGTCAGGTCGTTCTCGACGAAGACACGGTTGGTGTACTCGCCCTCGGTGACACCCGCGCCCACCGCCAGCAGCATGCGCAGGGTGATGGTGGAGGGCCTGGGGACCGTCACCCCACTCCAGTTGAGCTCGAGTCCGCTGCGCACCGGCTCCACGGGCACACCGTCGATGCGTGCCGAGCCCTCGATGTAGGCAAAGCCGGCCGGGAAGCGGTCCACGATGCGCAAGCCGTTCAGGTCGAAGCCGGCCGAACTGGTGACCGTGATGGTATAGGGCACCAACTGTCCGCGGGTGACGTTGAGCGAGGGCGTGGTCTTGGTGATGGCCACCACACCGCTGAGATCCGGATCGAGGGGCAGGTGGTTGTTATACAGCTGGCTGGAGCCGGGCACCTGCAGGTCCGACAGGCGCAGGTGCACATGATAGGTCGTGCCCACGCTGCGCGCCGGCACCGCCAGGTCAGGCGCAAACTCGGACACCTGGGCCTCGCAGTAGTCGACCGTCGCCGGCACTGCATCATCGGGACCCCCCGGGCAGGACGGCACATCGAAAGCCAGCGTGGCCGGACCCGAGGTGGGTGGGATGTTGTCGGAATAGCCCGACAGGTAACTGGCGTTGCCGGCATCGAGGGCGATGAGATAGTCGCCACCACTGGCGCAGGCAGGGTCAGCGAAATTCAGGTCGAACTTGTAATAGCCATCCCTGGGCGTGACCTGACCCTGCTGGATGGGATCATCGAAGCAGGCCTCAGGCAGAGGCGACCTGGAGCCCGCATTGAGCAGGGTGACCGTGGCCCCGGCAATGGGGGCGCGAGTGACCGAGTCATAGACCACACCGTTCGGGTCGATGGGCAGGTTGAGGTCGACGAGGTTGCCTCCATCAGGCACCACGATGCCGAGGATCAGGTGCGGAAGATTGGTGAAGGGCGAGGTCGGCACGCCGAGTGCCGCGGTGCGCGCCCCGGCGCCCGGCGCGCGGAAGCGGACCTGATAGGGCGTGGCACCCGCCGCCTCATTCGGCTCGAGGCCGGTGACCAGGTAGGCGCCCTCGGCATCGGTCAGGCCGGAATACAGCAGCCGGTCGCCCTGCAGCAGCTCGACCGTCCAGCCCTCCAAGGCTCGCTCGGCGATGCCGCGGAGATCGTCGAAGTTTGCATCGTGCCAGGCGCTGCCACCCAGGCTGCCCACGCCGGGCTGGCCACCCACCTGTAGCGACACGCTGGCCTGCGCGGTCTGGGTGGGCACATTCCAAGCCACCCGGCCGGTGTTGGTCACCGTCGTGCCCACCGCCAGGCTTGCGCCCATCACGGCACGGAAGCGCAGGACGGTGACAGCTCCGGGCGCCAGGCTGGCGCCGGCGGCGGAATAATTGGCGCTCAGCACGCTGCCGGCCAGGTCCACTGCGGCGGCAGACCCATCCAGCGACGCGCTGCCCGTGACGTAGGACAGTGCGCCCGGCGTCGCCTCATTCAGATCATCGGTAATGACCACGTCAGTGGCCGGCACGGTGCCAATGTTGGTGACCCGCACGCTGTACTCGAGCGTGGCGCCCGGCAGCGCCGCACCACCGCCCACCACCAGCACCTCCTTGGTGATGGCCAATTGCTGCGCGTCGCCGACGACCACCACCGTCGGCTCGGGTCCCGTGGCCGGGTCGCCATCGCCGTCGGTCAAGAGGTCCGGGCGCTCGTTGGTGGCCACCACTGCCTGGTTGCTGATCAGCGTACCGGCCGGCGTGCCGGCATTCACCTGCAGCACGAAGCTGACCACCGCCGATTCGCCGGCCCCCAGCACGCCTGGCGTGCCACCCGTCGCGGCAAGCACCAGGCCAGCGGCCAACGGGAATGCGCCCCCGTCGGCGACCGCGGTGCCGTTCAGCGAGGTGGTTCCAGGAACATAGGTCGTGTTCACAGGCACCTGGTCGGTCAGGCTGGCTTCCGTAGCCTCCACCGACCCGGTGTTGAAGACGGTAATCGTGTAGCGCAGGGTGTCGTTGGGATCGATCACGCCCGGTGAGCCGAGGTCATCGAGCAACTCCACCCGCTTGTCGGCGAACAACAGGGGCAGCGCGCCCACGATGTCGCGCGTCGGGTCGTCGACGATCGGCGTGTCCGGATCGTCGGAAGGCTGGCTGTTCACGCCCCCTGCGGGCGCGGAGACGAAACCCTGGTTAGCGATGACAGTGCCATCCGCCGCCGTCTCATCGACCAGCACGTCGAAGGTGATGACCGCGACATCGGGCGACGTCCCCGAGGGATCAGCCGCCAGGGAGCCGGCCGTCGCGCCCGGGGCATTGATGAGCAGCCCGTCCACCAGGGGCGAGCGATCGTTGAGGTCCGCAAGCCGCGTGCCGTTCAGGATGGTGCTGCCGGACAGATAGCGGGTGTTCGCTGGAACCTGGTCGGTCAGGCGCACGTCACTGGCATCATCCGTGCCCAGGTTGCGCACGGTGAGGGTGTAGCGCAGCGTCTCGCCCGCCAGCAGCAGGTTGGGATCGCCGGACAGGTCGGCCGAAGTCTTCAGCACCTGGAAGGCCGGGGCCGAGGTGATGGTGAGTACCGTGGGATCTTCATCGCCCTGCAGGTCGGGATCTGCCGGTCCGTTGACGTTGGGGTCGTCGCTCAGGGCGACCGTGATGTCGTTGACCCGTAGCCCGGACTGGTTCGCCACCTGCGAACCGTTGGCGATGACAGCGGCCAGCGTGGCCTCGAACTCCACGACGATCGTCTCGCCGGCACCCAGCGACAGCCCGCTGACGTCCAGCAGCCCGGTACCCCTGCCGCCACCGGCCGGATCCGACGCCGAGGCATCGGCCCCGGCTGGCAGGGTCACGACGTCGAGTGAACCCGGAGCGAAAGCGGCCACCGAGTTCAGGGCATCCAGCTCATCCATCAAGCTGAAGGCTGGCACTTCGACCGCATCGAGGTTCTCGACCTCCAGGCGATAGCGCAGGCGGTCGCCAGGGGTGGCGATACTTGCGGGGCTTGCGCCAATCGTGAGGTTGCTGACGGTCTTCTCGAAGCGCAGGACCGGCCGGCCGACCAGCACGGTGTGCGCATCCTCGTGGTCGACCGTGCCCACGGTGCCGTCGGTCAGCACGCGAGTGTAGGTGATGGCCTGACCCGCGGCGGCGGCGGGATCGGCACTGAGCCACTCCGTGGCCCCTGCCACGTTGGTGAGCTGCGCGTTGCGCAGGCTGTCCGCATTCGGCCTGGCCTGGTAGCCGAGGATCAGCCGCTGGCCGGGGCCTACTGCAGCGGCCGCGGTGAGCATGCGCACCTCGACCCGGCAGTCCGGAGCGCCCGCGAAGTTGACCGAAAAATCGCTGCCCTCGACCAGCGGCGCCGAGACGGCCGTGGTGCCATCGGCCTCGAAGACCTGGGCAGTCCAGGCCTGCGGGGCGGCCTCGCACATGCCACCTTCGGCCGTGTCGGGCAGCAGATCCGTGACCACCACGCCCCAGGCCGTGCCGCTGGAGGGATTGGTGACGTCCACCGTGAACACCGCGCTTTCGGCCACGTTGAGGGCCGGTGGACCCGACTTGGTCACCAGCAGCTCGTCGGGCCCGACCAGCGTCATGGGCCCGGTGGTGCCGGGCCCACCGGCGCGGCGACTGGCCTCGCTGGCGTTGATCCAGTTGTAGGTGTAGTCAGCGGTGTTGGTGAACTCGAGACCCGGCACGTTGGTCGGGCTGTTGGTCACTCGCACGGCGATCTCGAGGACCACCTGCTCGCCCGCCGGCACGTCGATGCCGGTTGCGGCATCACCGATGACCAGATTGCTGCCAGCCCCGCTGTTGGCCGGCGTCCAGGGCTGCGAGCCGGACACGCGGGTGACGCTCACGAACTCGAGATCGGCCGCTGAGGCTGCCAGGTTGTCGGTGATGCGCAGGTCGTAGAGGGGAAACCGGAAAGGCTCGGCCGGGACGGTCAGCCGGTAGCTGAACACCTCGCCGACGGAAGCGGTGTCCTGGGTGTTGGCCTTCACGAGCGGTGACGGATCCGGTAACTCTATGAGCAGCCGGGTGGGGTCTTCGTCGCCTGCTACCAGCGGGTCGGCGGAGCCGTTGACGAAGGGATCGTCGCTGGGCAGCAGCAGAGAGCCGCCTGCGTCACGCAGGGCCGACTGGTTGGCCACCACGGTGCCTTCGTTGAGCGCGGTGGCCAGTGTGACCTCGAACTGGATCACGGCCTCGCTGAAGGCGGCCAGGTCCAGGTTGCGAATGTCGATGAGGCCCGTGCCGCGCGTGCCCCCAGTGGCGCTGGTGTTGCTGGGGTCCGCGCC
>JAURMS010000390.1 GCA_030830595.1 Gammaproteobacteria bacterium
GTTCGCCCAACAGTGAGCGGGCAAGGCTCGGCACGGCCGGACCGGAACAACGCAGTACCCCAATGCCACCACGACCAACTGGGGTGGCAATGGCCGCGATGGTGTCCCGCTCCACAGTCACATGGGCGCCATCCCTGTCAGCGGACGTAGGTCACCCAGACACCTTCCGTGTCGCTGTTTTCCATGTGCGGCACCATCTGGGCGAAGCGCCAGCCGTCGCGTTCCATCTTGCCGTGCAGTTCGTTGACTTCGCGCTCGATGCCTCGACCGGTGTGCGCACCAAGATAGACAGTGATGACTTTCTCGGCCTTGGGCTTGTCCTTATCCCGAGCCTGGACAGGCATGACCAGCGTGGTGGCGAGGGTCAGGCCGGTGAAGACAGCGGTCATGGTTCGTAACATCGTCGCCTCCTTGGTCAGTGGGTGCGCTGCTTCTTCGCCTCGGCCTCGACGAGCCGATTGATCTTCCACTGCTGGGCAATCGACAGCACCGTGTTGGTCAACCAGTACAGCACGAGGCCTGCAGGGAACCACATGAACATGACGGTCATGATCACGGGCATGAAGGCAAACACCTTGGCCTGCACCGGGTCGGGCGGCGCCGGGTTCAGCTTGAACTGTCCGTACATGGCCACGCCCATCAGCAGTGGCAGCACGAAGAACGGATCTCGCGAGGAGAGGTCCTGGATCCAGCCGAAGAAGGGCGCCTGGCGCATTTCGACACTCTCGAGCAGCACCCAATAGAACGCCAGGAAGAAGGGAATCTGCACCAGCATCGGCAGGCAACCCGCCACCGGATTGATCTTCTCCTTCTTGTACAGCTCCATCATCGCCTTGGCCTGGCCTTCGCGGTCTTCCTTGTAGCGCTCCTGGATAGCCTTCAGTCGCGGAGCGACGGTGCGCATCTTGGCCATGGAGCGACCGCTGGTCTCGGCCAGCTTGTAGAACACCAGCTTGATGAGCAGCGTGACGATGATGATGGACCAGCCCCAGTTGCCCACCAGTCCGTGGACCTGGTCGAGCAGCCAGAAGAGTGGCTGGGCGAGGATGGTCAGCTTGCCGTAATCGGCCGTGAGCTCGAGACGTGGACCGGCCTGCTCCAGCTGGGCCTGCAGCTTGGGTCCGACGAACAGGCGATCGTCGATGCTGGCCTGGCCGCCAGCGGGCACGATTTGCGCCGGACCCACCGCCGTCAGCAGGTAATCACGGTCTTCGACCCTCAGGCTCAGCTTGTAGGTCTCCGTAGAAGGCGGAGGCAAGGCGGCTACGAAGTGGTGCTGGAGGGACGCCACCCAGCCACCGGCGACGGATTGCGACCATGACGATTCGTCTTCGTCTTCCACGTCCAGCTTCTGGTAGCTGTTGCCGTCGAAGACCGCCGGACCGACGAAGGCGTATGACTCAACGTCAAACATGGAGCGTTCGTGATGGGCCCAGTGCCTGAGCAGCTGCGCATAGGGCGCGAGGCTGACGGGCGCGTCCCCGCTGTTGGTCACCTGATAAATCACGTCAACCTGGTAGCGACCACGCCGGAACAGGTAGGTCTTGGTGACCGCAAGGCCGGCGCCATCGCTCCAGCTCAGCGGCACCTCCAGGATATCGTCGCCCTCGGCAAGGCGGTATTCGGCAGCGGCTGCCGTGAACAGCGCCTTGTGATTGGGCTCTGCGCTTCCGGCACGGCCGCTGGTCAGGCCGGACTGATACAGGTACAGCGTTTCCGGTGAGTCGTTATTGAACAGCCGGACCTTGATGTCCGGCTGGTCCTTGCGCAACGGATAATCCAGCAGGTCGGCCCGCACCAGGTCGCCACCCACCAGCGACACGTCGAGATCGAGCACATCGGTGACCACGCGCAGCGTGGTAGGCACGGTGGGTGCATCCTGCAACGTGATTGCCTGCGCCGGCACGCCGTCGATGGCTGGCGCGGGCACGCCGGATGGGGCCGCAACCTGGGGGACCGACTCGCTCAGGGAGGGCGGCGCGCGGACCGTCTCTGGGGCTTCGGCAGGCTGCGTGGCCGTCGCAGCGACCGGCTCCGCATAGTCTCGCATCCACTGATCGACGTTGAGCCAGACCAGGAACAACAAGCCCATCCACAACGCCAAGCGCAGGTTCTGCATCCGCCGCGACTCCCCACTCAATCCGGAACCGGATCGTAACCTCCCGCGTGCCACGGATGGCAGCGGCAGACACGCCGGAATGACAGCCAGCCGCCGCGCAGCGTCCCGTGACGCTCGAGGGCTTCGATGGCGTAGGCCGAACAACTGGGGTGGAACCGACAGTTGGGACCGAGCATCGGGCTGACCAGGAAACGATAGCCGCGCAATATTGCAACAAGCAGCGCCTTCATGACCGGCCGATTCGATCCCAGAGTTTTTCCAGGCTGTCCGCGATCTGTCTGGCTCCCGCCTCCCGGGTGGCCGCCCGGGCATTCACCACGATGTCGGCGGAGGGCAATCGGCCCTGGTTCAGGCGGAAGGATTCGCGGATCAGGCGTCGGATGCGGTTACGCCGAACCGCCGAGCCGGCGGTACGCAGGGACACTGCCATCCCGAGCCTCGCGTGCCCGGTCGCATTCTCGGCATACTGGACGCCGAAGAAGGCGTCAGAGGCCCTTCGGCCACAACGGCGAACTCGCTCGAAGTCCTTGCCGGTGCGCAGCTTGTGCCCCGGACTGAAACCGAGGCGAGGGCTGGCAGGCGCTAAGGTCAGCGGCTGATGCCGCAGGCCAGGCGCTTGCGCCCCTTGGCGCGGCGGCGCTTGATGACCAGGCGGCCGTTCTTGGTCGCCATCCGGGCGCGGAAGCCGTGGGTCCGCTTGCGCTTGATCTTGCTTGGCTGGTAAGTGCGTTTCATGGTTCA
>JAURMS010000391.1 GCA_030830595.1 Gammaproteobacteria bacterium
CCAGGTGCGTTTCACCTCCGCGAAAGGTCGATGAAACAGCCTCGACAGCACGCCCGTTTCGGGGATCAAAAATATTTCGCCATCGCCAGCAGCATGGCGAGATAGGTTTCCCAGGTTCGTAAGATGAAGGCCAGCGACTGACCTGCCCCCCCGCCAGCGAAGGCAAGGATCAAGCCAGATGAGAGCAGGTTGGCCGTCGGCAGAAAGCACCATGCGAAGAGAAAGCCGGTTTCTTGCAGGTCCGTTTGCGCCGCATGAGTCTCTCGCCAGGTCGTAATGTGGTGATAGACGTAGGCCGCCCCTAGAGCCGGTGCAGCCCATTCCGCACCCCCATGGCCACTGAATCCAAGCACCAGCATGAGCGGGATGCAAAGGGTTGGGAACCAGTAAGGCCCGATGCTGATGAGCCAATTAGATCCACCGTGAATCCTGATTGACCCACCCTGATTCCACGTCACCCGCAGGCTCGAGACCCGATGAAATGTCAGCCACGCGAACACCGCATGGGTCAATTCATGCTCGAGGGTGCTGAATGCATCGCCGACCGACCGCTTACGAAAAACCAGCCAATCCGCTGCGGCATACCCCATCATGCCCCAAAGAAAGCCTAGGTTTTCTGCACCGAAGCGCCAAGCGCCAATTTCAGCGATCACCGCCATACCGACGGCCGGCACTAGCGTAATGAACACGATGGCCACGGGCCATTTGATGAAGCGCAGCCATGCATCGATCACTGTTGCCATTGCCTAGTCACTCCCGGCAATCGTAGCCCAACCCCTATCCCTCTTCATTCGGCCCGGTCATGTTACGATCTTTTCATGCTTAACCGCCGCCAATTCATCGCCGCAGTGTGTGCCAGTGGGCTGACTGTACCGACCCGCGCGAAGGCGTTTCCAGGCAGCGCGATCAAGCCCCCACGCGTGAGGCCCGGCGACAAGATTGCGTTGGTGAGTCCCGCCACTGCAGCCTTCGAGACCCAACCCATGGAGATCATGGCCGATGCGTTCCGCACGCTCGACCTCGAGGTCACCCTCGGCGGCAATTTCTACCGGCGGTATGGGTATTTCGCGGGCACCGACGCCGAGCGGGCCGCAGACATCAACGCGGCCTTCGCCGACCCTTCGGTCAAGATGATTTTTGCGCGTGGTGGGTGGGGATCGGCGCGCCTGCTGCCACTCCTGGATTATGAAACCATCACGGCCAACCCGAAGGTGCTGCTGGGTTACAGCGATGCCACGGCGCTCATCACCGGGGTGCATGCCAAGACCGGCCTGGTCACCTTTCACGGACCCACGCCGGTCAGTCGCTTCTCCGCGGAATATATCCGTCGGGTAGTGATGGATGGCGAAGCACTGGAGATGAGCAACCCCGTCGACATCCCGGATGACAAGACTGTCCAGACGGAAGATCGCATCCAGGTCCTGCGCCCTGGCAAGGTGCGGGGTCGCCTGCTGGGAGGCAACCTGACCGTGCTGACCGCCATCATGGGCTCCGAGTATTTGCCAGATTTCGATGGCGCGATCCTGTTCCTGGAGGACGTCAACGAGGCCGTCTACCGAGTGGATCGCATGTTCACCGAACTGAAGCTGGCGGGCATCCTCGATCGCATCGCCGGTTTTGTCTTCGGCCGCTGTACCGACTGCGATCCGGACTCCAGTTACGGATCCCTCACCCTGGAAGAGGTCCTGAAAGAACACATCCTCCCCTTGGGCATCCCCGCCTTCAGCGGCAGCATGATCGGCCACATCGGCGAGCAGTTCACCCTGCCCCTGGGTATCGACGCCGAACTCGATGCCGGCAGGGGTAGCCTGCAACTGCTGACCCCCGCGGTCCGATAGGCTCGCAGCCTGTTTAGCTCACCTGCATCACCGCAAAATCCGGCGTCCTCCTCAGCCAACGGCCACTGGTGAAGTCTGGCACGGCCTGCGGCTCACCGCCGCCCGCAATCGAGCGCTCGGAAAGTGGCGTGATGGCCATCATGGTCGCTGCATCGTAGACGTCAATCGGCGGGGGCGCCTTGGCGCGGGCCGCCATCACGAATTCCCGCAGCACGAAGTAATCCATGCCTCCGTGACCGGCGCCGGCCGCTGCCTCGCCCTCCTCACGCCAGAACGGATGATCGTAACGCTCCAGCCACGGCCCGGAGGGTTCCCACCGGTGCGGCTCTGCGCTGGCGCCCTCGATGTAGATCTGGTTGCCATCCTTCATCCAGAGGCCCTGGGTGCCTTGCACCCTGAAGCCGAGCGAGTAAGGCCTGGGCAGATTGGTGTCGTGCCTCAGCACGATCACCTCGCCGCGGGCACAACGGATGACCGTCGTCACCACGTCGCCCAGGCGGAAGTCGATGGACGCATTGGGGTGAGTCGGTCCTCCAACCCGTTCGACGTATTCATGGAGTCCGCGAGCCTTGCTGGCCGTTGAGGTCAGGGATTCCAGGCGATTGCCCCGGTTCAAGTCCAGGAAGTTCATCAGGGGACCGAGGCCGTGGGTTGGATACAAATCGGCATTGCGGTAAACGGAGTGCCAGGTGCGCCAGCGCGCCTCGCTGATCCCCTGCTCGCCGAATTCAGCCCCAGGATCGAACTTGATAGCGCGCAGGTCGTGCTGATACCCACCCTCACAATGGATCAGCTCGCCGAACAATCCGAGGCGGACCATCCGGAGCACCGCCATCACGTCGCGTCGGTAGCAGACGTTCTCCAGGAACATCAGGTGCGTTCCGGTCTCCTCCTGCGTGCGCACCAGTTGCCAGCACTCCTCCAGGCTGGCCGCGCCGGACACCTCCAGCCCCACATACTTGCCAGCCAGCATGGCATCGACGGCCATGGGCACGTGCCACAACCAGGGGGTGCTGATGATGACCGCATCCACTGCGTCAAGGTCCAACACGCGTCGGTAGTCGAGGTCTCCACCCGCAAAACTCCGGGCCGCAGCGCACCCCGCATCCGCGATCATCTTCTCGCACACGGCGATCCGCTCCGGATCGATGTCGCATAAGGCCGTCACCTCGACATCACTTCGCAGCAGCGCATTGCGCAGGTGCCAGGTACCGCGCAAGCCGACGCCGATCAAGCCCAGCCGCAGCGGCGGGTCGCCGCGCTCTGCCCGAGCGCGGTCGCCGAGGCCTCCGACGGCCAAACCGGCCGCGGAGGCCAGCATGAAATCGCGTCTCCTCATGGATTCTCCTCCAACTTCTTCCAGAGCACGGCCAACCAGCCACCCAGGCACCCTGCAGCGACCAACAGAAGCCCGGACCGGAGCGCCTCGCCGTAGAGCGCATAGCCCGTTGCAAACATCAGCGAATACACCAAAAGGCTTGCCACCACGCTGGCCAGGGCCGCGCGCCCTATCGGCACGCTGGCGGTGCGGATGCGGGCCTGAAAAGCCTCCAACACCGCGGGAGGCTCCGGCGGTGTCAGCCAGGTGGCGAGGAGCCAGGCCGCGGTGGTCACGACGACCACGCATGGATAGCGCGCCCAGCCCGGCAACCAGCCATCCATGCCAAAGGCCCAGTCACCCAGTGGCGTGAAGGCCAGGGTCAGCGACACCAGCCCGGAGCTCAACATCGCAACGATCTCGCTCCAGGCATTGATACGCCACCAGAACCAGCGGAGCAGGAAGATGAGGCCGGTGCCGGCCCCGAACATGAGGATGATCTCGAAGACCTGGGCGGCGTGGGTGAAGCTCAGCGCGAGGACTGCGCTCAACACCATCAGCAACACTGTACTGACCCGTCCCGCTCGGACCAGGCTACGCTCGTCAGCCTCGGGGTTGAGGTGACGGCGGTAGAAATCGTGGACCAGGTAAGACGCACCCCAATTCAGGTGAGTCGAGATGGTGCTCATGTAGGCAGCTGCCAGCGAGGCTACCACCAGGCCCAGCACACCCGGGGGCAGGAAGGTCAGCATGGCGGGATAGGCGAGGTCGTGTCCGAGCTTGTCGGCCGGCACCTCGGGAAAGGCCGCGCTCAGGCTGGCAAGATCGGGATACACCACCAGGGAGGCCAGGGCAACCAGGATCCAGGCCCAGGGCCGCAAGGCGTAGTGCAACAGGTTGAAGAAAAAAGTGGCCGCCACCGCGTCGCGCTCGCCTCGTGCAGCCAGCATGCGCTGCGCGACGTACCCCCCACCCCCCGGCTCAGAACCCGGATACCAGGCACTCCACCACTGCACAGGCAGCGGAATCACCAGCAGGGTCACCCACTTTTCCGGGTCATCGAGATCGGGGAGGATGGACAGGCTGCCGCTTACGGCAGGGTGGGCCACCAATTGCGACAGGCCACCGACTGCCGGGTGATGGACTGCAAACCAAGCAGCACACACGGCGCCGACCATGGCCACCACGAACAGCAGGGCATCGGTCAGCACGACCCCACGGAACCCGCCGGCCGTGCTGAACAGCACCGTCACCGCCCCGCCCACCCCGACCGTCAGCAGCGGAGACAAGCCAAGCAGCACCTGGCCGACCTTGATGGCAGCCAGGGTCACGATGGCCATCACGAAGACGTTGAACAGCAGTCCCAGATAGATCGCCCGGAATGCGCGCAGGAACTCCGCCGCAGGTCCGGAGTAGCGCAAGCCGTAAAACCCCAGGTCGGTGAACACGCCGGAGCGGCGCCACAACCTGGCGTACAGGAAGACGGTCAACATGCCAGTGAGCAGGAAGGCCCACCACAACCAGTTGCCGGCCACCCCGCGCGTGCGGACCAGGTCGGTCACAAGGTTGGGGGTGTCGGTGGAAAAGGTGGTCGCCACCATCGAGACACCGACCAGCCACCATGGCAGGTTCCGGCCCGACAGAAAATATTGCTCGCTGTCCCGCCCCGAGCGCCTGGCCGACCACAGGCCGAGGCCCAGGGTCACCAGCAGCAGGCACGACACGACCCACAGGTCTACGGCCGTCAGTCGCATGCCCCCTCCCTAAAGTCCAGTCCAGCGCAGCTGGCTTGGCGGATAATAGCTTCCAGATCATGATCTCGCGCACCCTGGTCATCCTGGCAGCCGGCCTGGGCACCCGCTTCGGTGGGCCCAAGCAACTGACGCCGGTCACGCCGGAAGGCGAGACCCTGCTCGACTTCACGCTGCATGACGCCCTGGCTGCAGGCGTCAGCGAGTTCGTCTTCATCCTTCGCCGCGAACTTGAGGCCGAGACGCTGCGACGCTTCGCCCCCCGCCTGGCCGGACGCGCCGGGCTGCGCTGGGTCTGCCAGGAGGCAGGCGCGTTGCCCGCGGGACTGGCTGCGCGCCAGCGACCCTGGGGGACCGGCGCGGCCGTCCTGTCGGCACGGGATGCAGTGAACGGTCACTTCTGGGTACTCAATGCAGACGACTTCTACGGTC
>JAURMS010000392.1 GCA_030830595.1 Gammaproteobacteria bacterium
GTCCTGGTCTGGACGCCCATCGTGGTCACCATCTTCATCCTGCAGTTCCTGGTGGGGCTGATGGACCGCTCGCTGGTCCTGTTGCCGCAGGCCTGGCGCCCGGAGGTCCTGTTCGGTTTTGCGATCCCGGGGCTTGGCCTGGTGCTGGCCGTGATGGTACTGGCCATCACGGGGCTCCTGGCGACCAACCTGGTCGGTCGGCGGCTTGTTTCCTGGGCGGACAGCCTGGTCCGGCGCATTCCCATCGTCCGCTCCATCTACTCGGGCGCCAAGACCTTCACCGAGACGGTCTTCTCCAGCAAGGGGCAGGCCTTCAAGCAGGTGCTCCTGGTGCAGTACCCGCGCCAGGGCGTGTGGTCGATCGGCTTCCAGTCGGGCGAGGACATCGCCGAGGCCACCCATCGCACGGGTCGCGACCTGGTGGTCGTATTCATGCCCACCACCCCCAATCCCACCAGCGGCTTCATCGTCATGGTGCCGCGGGACGAGGTCATTCCGCTGGAGATGACCGTGGACGAGGCCATGCGGCTCATTCTCACGCTCGGGGTGGTGGCGCCGCCGTGGCCGGGCAACCGGCCGACACAACCCGAGTTGCCGGGTTTGCAAGAGCCCCCGCCCAAAACGTAAAATCAAGCACTTATGCGTACTCACTATTGCGGACAGGTCGACGAGACCCTCGTCGATCAAACGGTTTCCGTGGCCGGCTGGGTTCACCGTCGACGCGATCACGGTGGCGTCATTTTTATCGACCTGCGCGACCGCGAGGGCCTGCTGCAGGTCGTGGTCGACCCCGACACGGCAGAGGCCTTTGCACGCGCGGAGCACCTGGGGCGCGAGTACTGCCTGAGGATTACCGGCCGTGTTCGCCGTCGCCCAGAGGGCACGGCCAATGCGCAGCTCGCCTCCGGCCAAGTGGAACTGCTGGCCAAGGCACTCGAGATCCTGAACGAGTCGGCCACCCCGCCCTTTGCGCTGGATGAGGACGTTGGCGAAGAGGTGCGGCTGCGCTATCGCTATCTCGACCTGCGCCGCGAGGAGATGCAGCGTCGCCTGCGGCTGCGCCATGCGCTGACCCGCGCCATGCGCAACTATCTCGATGGCAACGGCTTCATCGACCTCGAGACGCCGATGCTCACCAAGGCGACGCCCGAGGGCGCACGCGATTACCTTGTGCCCTCGCGCACCCATCCCGGCAAGTTCTTTGCGCTGCCGCAGTCGCCGCAGATTTTCAAGCAGCTGCTGATGATGGGTGGCTTCGATCGCTACTACCAGATCGTGCGCTGCTTCCGCGACGAGGACCTGCGCGCCGATCGCCAGCCCGAGTTCACCCAGCTCGACATCGAGACCTCCTTCCTGACCCAGGAGGAGATCATGACCCTCATGGAAGGCCTCATCCGCGAGGTGTTCCGCGAGGTGCTTGGCGAGCTGCTGCCCGATCCCTTCCCGCGCATGACCTACGGCGAGGCCATGCGCCGTTTCGGTTCCGACAAGCCCGACCTGCGCATTCCGCTGGAGCTTGTAGACGTTGCGGATTTGGTGGCCGACTGCGACTTCAAGGTGTTTGCCGCACCGGCGGCGGACCCGGCGGGTCGCGTTACGGCACTGCGGGTGCCCGGTGGCGCAGAGCTCACCCGCAAGCAGATCGACGACTACACCGCCCACGTGGCCCGGTATGGCGCCAAGGGGCTGGCTTACATCAAGGTCAACGACGGTTCGGCGGGCCGCGCCGGCCTGCAGTCGCCCATCCTGAAGTTCCTCTCCGATGCCGCCATCCATGGCATCCTCGAGCGCACGGGCGCAAAGACCGGCGACCTGGTGTTCTTCGGCGCCGATTCAGCCAAGGTGGTCTCCGACGCACTCGGTGCCCTGCGCCTGAAGCTCGGCCACGACCTGGGAATGGTGGAGCACGGCTGGCGGCCGCTGTGGGTGGTGCAGTTCCCCATGTTCGAGTGGGACCCGGACGCCAAGCGCTGGGTGGCCATGCACCATCCCTTCACCTCGCCGGTGGATCCGGATCCCGCTGCGCTCTCGGAGCATCCGGCGCTGGCGCTCGCCAACGCCTACGACATGGTCCTGAACGGCTCCGAGGTGGGCGGCGGCTCCGTACGTATCCATCGCGAGGCCATGCAGTCGGCAGTGTTCAGCCTGCTCGGCATCGGCGCCGAGGAGGCCCAGCTCAAGTTCGGCTTCCTGCTGGAGGCACTGCGCTACGGCGCGCCGCCGCATGGGGGCATCGCCTTCGGACTCGACCGACTGGCCATGCTCATGACGGGCAGCGAGAGCATTCGTGATGTCATCGCCTTCCCCAAGACCCAGTCGGCCTGGTGCCCGTTGACGGATGCGCCTACCGCTGTCAGCGAGGCGCAGCTGAAGGAGCTGAACGTCAGGGTGAGGACGACGCCCGCCACGCAGGCCTGATCCCGTGTCGAGGCCGGCGAGCCCGCCCAGCGTGCTGTTCGTCCACGGCCTGTGGATGACCGGCGTGGAGGGCTTCCTGCTGCGTCAGCGCCTCGAGCGCGCGGGCTA